>CAKTZN010000031.1 GCA_934635545.1 uncultured Oscillospiraceae bacterium
ACTGGGGCAACTTTGGGGGGTACCCCCTAAGTTGCCCCACAAGTTACCCCCCTAAGTTAAATGGGTATACAGCAAAGCACGGGATGATTCTTAGGTGGAATTACCCCGTGCTTTGCTATTTAAGAGAGAGTCTGACTGTGCTTCAGGCGGTCTAAGGATCTTCACGTGCGCATCAGCTCCTTCTTCAGCCTCATCAAATCTTCGTAGTTGACGGAAGTCTGGAAGGCATTGTTGTAAAATTGCTTGCTTTTCAGCAGTTCAGGACGAAGATCATAAGCGTCATACATATTGCTCAAGGATACTTTTCCGTTCGCTTTGGAAATCCAGATGTTGTCCTGCCGATTAAACAAGTCCAGAACCTCACAGTAGTGCGTCGTGAAAATCAGCGTGGCATTATGGCGGTTGACCGATTTGTCCTTGTAGAGGCTAAGCATATTCTCAACCAGCGTTTTGTGGAAGTGATTTTCAACCTCATCGATAATCAGGTCAAACCCATACAGGAGAGAGGCCGCAACGAAGGTGTAGAGAAGCATACCCTTAGTCGTACCGCTGGAAAGAAAGTAAAGTAGTTCTTTATCGGACATGGTTTGATCTCTGACCAGATCGCCTTCGAATTTCAAACGGAAATTGTGCTCATCCTTCATGGAAATTTCGCAGATGTTTTCGTCGAAAATCCGGAGGATATGTGAGAGTATAGAGGGAGAGATTTTATACTTTTTGAGTGCCTTGAACATCAACTGATAGGTGTCGGCACCCTCTCCGTCGCTGTCAAAATAAACCGCGCGTGTTTCTTTTTTCTGGAGGACAAAGAAGACGATGGAGGTATCCTCAGGCAGAGCGCCAATATTGGATACCGGTTCAAAATCATCATCCGCATAGATGCTTTTGATTTTGGACTTGTAATACCTCTTTCTCTCAAGGACTTGGTTCACAAAGCTCGCTTTGTTATTGAGTGTTGTGCTGGCAGCAAGCTCGGTGCGGTATCTGTAGATAAAGCCCTCGTGATAGAAGATAATCTCCAACTTGATGCCGTCATAGGAATAATTCTTATTCTCTAAGCAGAAATCACCGAGAATGGAATAGCAGCAATCAAGCAGATCAACTGCGGTCGTTTTGCCGGAAGCATTCTTGCCAACGAAGGCCACTGTGTTAAATATATAAAGCTCATCGGCAATAGCCTGCAGTTCATACTCTTTATCTTCGGATGTCTTTTTGGATTTCGCCATAAAGTCAATGGTAAAGTTGTCGCAGCAATTCTTAAAATTGCTTGCGACTACTCGAAGAAGTTTCATGTTCAAACACCTCCACGAATAGTATAACCAATAAATTCAAAATAAACAAGTTTTTTGTTTTAAATATTGCAAAATGATGAGAAACTCAAAAATCAAACATAGGAATCGCGTTATTAGCATATATTTTGACATCTGAAATTGATGGATAATCCGCAATACTCATTAGAACTTGGGCCCTCGGAACAAGTTGAGGTACAAGTCAGAACCCAAGTTAGGGTACAAGTCGCAGGGCAGGTCATGGTGCAAGTCACGGTGCAGGTTGCAGTACAAGTCGGTGCGGCAGGATGACGCAGGTGTCAACGACAGCTTATATCCAGTTCAGCCTTTCCTCCTTCACTTCCTCCAAAGTCACATCAGCCGGAAGAATCCCAAACAGGGACTTGGCAATGTCCACTCTGTCCTGATGGGGATTGGAGAACTTGGCGACAATCTTTCCGTTTATCGTGATATAAATGTCCTCCGTCGCTGCAAGCAGAAGATACTTTCCAAGATTATTTTTTAATTCCGTCGCGGTAATCAACATGTGCTGGCTTCCCCTCTCGCGATTTTGTTCACCTTTATTATATCAGATCGAGCAAAATATGCAGCCGATCCATGCAAAATAATTTGTGGACTGTCCGATTCCCAAACACGCAAGCCGTTTCCTTGCGCAGAGGCACTGCCGTATGCTATACTGAAACAAAGTAGCCGCAAAGGGGGAGCAGTTATGAACGCACACGATTTCTATTCCGCATTTGTCCGCACAGCACAGGAAAGCACACTGGTGACCAAAGAGATGGTTCCGTCCTTTCCGGAAGCGTGGGGAACGGCAACCTTTCTCGACCTGTATCGGAACAATGAACCGGCGTACACGGAGCTGGTCAACAAGTATATCGTCCACAAAATCATCAAAGATGCCGGAATGACGGCGCAGCATGAGTACTTCCGCATTGACGGTCGGCTGGATAACACGTTATCAGGAGATGCAGGAAGCAGCGCAAGCTTCACAGTTAAAGCTGAGCGCGCATCTGTGGGATTTGGGGATTGCCGTTGAACATGAGAACTCCAAGCAGGACTGGACGGATGAGGTCATCAAGCTGATTCACGTCAAGTGTCCGCTCAAGGTGGTCATCAGCTATAACTACTGTGATGAGCGCGATTCGACTGAGTGGGAAAAGCTCAATTTCATCGCCCACTGGATGCAGGAGGTCAAGGCTTTTGCGAAAGGCGGCGACGAAGAATATCTGCTCATCTTCGGGAACTGCTTTGATCCGAAAACGAAAGCCGACTACGACACCTTTGATTATCGTGGATATCTGTATAACCGGCAGACACGGCGCTTCGACAGAATATAGGCAACACAAACGGATACAAAAAAGCGCGGGATGATTCTCAAATGGAACCATCCCGCGCTTTGCTATGTAGAGATTTCTCTTCGTTCGTTTTCTCCCGTCCCCGCCATGCGGACTGCGGGAATGCAGAAAAAACTGCCGTCCCTGTCTTCTGCATTTCCGCCCAAAAGGAAGTCTGTGCCACGCACCTGCACCGGCTTCCTTTTGCATTTTCTGAACAGGCATTACAAGCTGCATTTTGCAGTTTGTATATACATCTGCGAAGAAAATGAGGGATTTCAAAGGGATCATCCCTTTGACGCTGGGTTTCCAATAGGGGCGCGCAGCATCCCTGTTGGCACACGACTTTGCTCCGCAAAGTCTAGTGTGTTATACCTTTGCTTCCGGCTGACGCGGAAAAGGGGTTGGCGGTGTACTCTGCGGTGTGGCAGAGTGCGGCGGCAAACGGTTTTCTGCGGCAGTAGGACAGGCGGATTTTGTGACGTGGGTTACGGCACAAATACAGGATTTTTGAGAAACAAAATCCGACTGTCCGGAAAAGGAAGCAAAGGTATATAAAGCCCGCCGCAGCGACGTTCCCTCGTCCTTACGGCATCTCCGTCCGAAGCGCATCCAGCGACCGATCCTCCAGCAGCTTCGTCCGGTTCTCGCTCAGATGGAAATGTATCGCCGCGCCGGTCAGCGTGTGCTCAATATCGTCCGTGAAGCCGAAGCGATACAGCACATACGTCTGCTCCCGCGGCTCCAGCTTGTCCAGCGCCGCATAAAGCTCCCACAAAGTTTCCGCTTTGATGAAGGCCTCCTCCGGTGGCAGGGCATACGGATCGGCAATCGCCTCGATCCGCAGCAGCCGCTCATCGCCGGACAGGATCTCATCGAGGTACACATGCTCAAGGCCAAGGCCCTCCACGCCGTCCTTTACTTTCGCAGTCGTCATGCGATGCTCAAAGGACATCTGTTCCGTATGTACGAGGTCAATCATGGCGTTCTTGATGGCCGGTGCGGCATAGGTCAGAAACTTGAGCTTCCGCGCCGGGTCAAAGCCATCGACCGCACGCAGCAGACCGATGCTGCCCTCCTGCACCAGATCATCCACGTCGATGCTCAGGTCGCTGCCCTCCAGTGACGAACTCCGGTATACAAGGTCAGCCGTCTGAACGATGAAGCCCATGTTCTTTTCAACAAGGAACTCCCGCGCGGCCTCATCGCCCTTCTGAGCCAATGCGCAAAGCCGCTCATTGGTCATGCTGGTCGGATTCATCGCTTGCCGCCGTTCCGGTCATGGAGAGGAACAACTTCCTGACCTGTTCCGTGTCAACACCGGGCAGATGGGAAACAGAGGCCACCACCGCGTCCGCAACCTGCTCCTTCGTGATCCTTCGATTCAGCTTTTGGCCGCCCTTGGTCATCTCCGCATAGATGCTCTTCATCGCCTGCGCCGTAAGCTGGCGGGTGGGCGGCATTTCTACCTCGGCTTCCTTTTTCACGGCGCGGACAGCCTTCATAAAGGAGTTCTGAATGGAGCTCAAATCCGCCTGATCGATGGGCGTCCGCAGGCTTTTGACCTCGTCCGCGGCCTGCGGCGATGCGCCCAGCATGGACGCAACCATCGAATAGAGCTGGTTCTGCGCGGCAAATCCGGCAGTTAGTTCATTGTCAAGATAGCGAGCGATCTGGTATGTGGTATCGGCAAACTGCGGATTTTCCAGAAGGTAGCTGACAATTTTCGGATTGACCTTCTGCGTGTAGAGATTCCGCGCCGCCTCGACGGAGAGTCCCAGCTCCGAAATGTCATAGTTTTTGCGATCTGGTTCGTCCACCTCGCCCAGTAGGAAGTCGGTGGACACCTCAAAGGCGCGGGCGATGCGGATGATGCTCTCGTCGCCCAGCTTGTCCGTCTTGCCGCTGATAAATCGGCTCAGCGCACTTTCAGAGCAGCCGATTTTCGCGGCCAGCTCCGCCTGCGTGACCTTCCGGGACTTCATCAGGTCTTGGATACGGTCGCGGATCTTTCCGGGGAGATATACGGTTTCGTTGTCCATATGGCATACCTCCTTCATATAATTCGTCTTATCAAGATTTGCTGACATAGTCGATACAGTCTTCAATGTTCTTTTTAATCCCCTTTTTTACAGCGATATGGCAAAGAATACCGTAGTAATCCTGCCGCAAATTTGCCTTGCTTGGAGATTCACCTGCTGCCGCAGCCGCGCATTGAGACGGCTGTACCGGCAGAGAATTTGCAATTTGCAGCATAGCATTGATTGCAGGGTACTTTTTCCACAATTCAAGATCAAGACGCATGGCTTCTTCATCCGTTCCATACGCAATCGTATTTTGGATTCTGAGAAGGTCGGTCGCAACATCCGCGCAATCATGCGCCTCTTTGATGGTCTTCCATGTCGCAGCTTTCACATCATCTTTGAAATGAATCTTTCCCATCTTTTGCGCTCCTTTTAAATTCGTTTCTCCATAGATCATTTTGTAAAAATAGGTTGCCTTCGCACTATTCCTCTCCATTCCAGACATACGCTGTGTATCGTCCGCCGCTGAGTTTAATGATCTCGCCGTTTTTCAGCAAATCTGCCAGTGCCCGCTGAACGGTGATTTGGCTGATATCCGGGCACTGCGCCACGATCTCACTCTTGGTAATCTTGCCGAGATGGTTCCTGATAATCTCGCGCACCCGGTCGGGCTTGGAAAGGCCCTTGGTGGTCAGCAGCTCGATCCGGCTTTCAAAATCCCGATATGCCGCCACCAGAACGCCCAGCATATAAGTCACAAAGGGCGCATAATCGTTTGTTCCCTCATGCCAGTTGTAGGAGCTGGCCTGCAGGGCCTCGTAATAGGATTCCTTGGTATCGGAGATCAGCTTTTCGATACTGATATACTTGCCCACGATATAGCCGGAGCGGTACAGAAGCAGCAGCGTCAGAAGTCTGCTCATGCGTCCGTTGCCGTCGTTGAAGGGATGGATGCAGAGAAAGTCCAGAATGAAAATGGGGATCAGCAGCAGAGGATCCAATTCTGCATCCTGCATTGCCTCTTGGAAGGCGCTGCACAACGCCGTGATGGTCTCCGGCGTTTCCCATGCAGGAACAGGCTTAAATCGGACGATTTGCTGGCCGTCCGGCAATTCTTCGGCAATCACGTTATCCGAATTCTTGAAGCTGCCGCCGATGGATTTGCCGCTGAACTTGTACAGATCCCGATGAAGCTGCAAGATGACAGATGGCCTAGGCGGGATATAGTCATGGCTCTCATGAATCGTTGCAAGCACGTCGCGGTATCCGGCAATCTCCTTTTCGCTGCGGGTCTGGGGCATGGTCTTTTCGCGGACGATCTTTTTCAGGCGGTCGTCCGTGGTGATGATGCCCTCGATGCGGTTGGATGCCTCGGTACTCTGAATTCGAGCAACCTCCAAAAGGTTGGAAAGCACGTCCGCTTTGGCTTCAATGAAAAGATTTTGCTGCCCCTTGTATTCATGGATCTGCGTGAGATAGGCCACGACCTCCGGCGTCAGAAGCTGATTGTATTCTGCTTTGAAGTGAAAGGCTTTCATTCAAGTTCCTCATTTGCGTTTTAATTTCATCATAATCGCCTCGATGATACAATTATAGTATACCCATACAACAACATCACGTCAATCTCAATTTCATCATTTTCACAAAAATGATGAAATTGAAGAAGTAAATGATAACGCTGCGCGTTCAAACCCTCGCCCTCCTGCTTGCATTTCTGCAAGATTTCAGGAGGGCTTTTTTGTTTTCTTGAACATGTGCCGGATTTCACAGGTCTACGCTGATTTCCCCGTATATTCAGGTGACAAGGAAAAATTGTCGTAGAAATTTTGAAAGGAGAACATGCCTATGAACCTATTTGAAGCCGTGAAGGCCGCCGTTACCCCGCGCATGGCGGCGGAGCGGTACGGGATGCCGGTCAGGCAAGGAAACATGATCTGCTGCCCGTTTCACGACGACCGGACGCCCAGCATGAAGCTGAACGAGGATTACTTCTACTGCTTCGGCTGCGGAGCGCACGGTGACGTCATCGCGCTGGCTGCTCAGCTTTTTGATCTCCCACCGGCGGAGGCTGCCAAGAAGCTGGCAGCGGATTTCGGAATCACCGAGCAGAAGCCGTCCGTGCTGGCGAAGCTGAAGCGCAGCAAATCGCAGGCGGAGCTGGAAAGCCGCAGCTTCCGCGTGCTGGGAGATTACCTGCAAATCTTGCAGGACTGGAAGGCGCATTGCGCGCCGCAATCGCCGGAGGACACCATCGACCCGCGCTATGCGGAGGCCTGTCACATGCTGGAGCGGATCGAAAATATGCTGAACATTCTGACCTTCGGCACGCCGAAGGAGCGGGCCGAGGTGGTGGCCGATTTGCAGAAGGACAACCGGCTGGCGCTGATGGAGGCGCGGAACCGGCAGATCAGGGAGGACGCGCATGGAACGAAATGAACCGCCCCGCTGGATGCAGGACAAGCACTTCAACGAGGTGCTGTTCTGTGAGGACTTTCTGGCGGCGCACCCGATGGTGTGCGTCGGCGGCAGCTTTTTCACGGTGGAGGGCCGCGTAGCCGATGAGGAGAGCATCCGGAAGCAGATTTATGAGATGCTTCGCCCGCACTTCACCAGCGGCACGGCCCGCCGCGCCACAAGCCTGCTGGAAACGCTGAAGCTGGAGGTCTACACACCGGAGCTGCCCATTCAGGAGGATCGGATTCACGTGGCGAACGGCACGTTGTTTCTCAGCGGCGAGTTTCGGGCCGAAAAGGAGTTCTGCCGCAACCGGCTTCCCATCCGATATGACCCCAACGCGCCGCAGCCGGTGATCTGGCTGCGGTTTTTGTCTGACCTGCTGGAGCCGGAGGACATTCTGACCTTGCAGGAATACCTCGGCTACTGCCTAATTCCAACGAACCGCGGGCAGGTCATGATGCTGCTCAAGGGCAACGGCGGTGAGGGCAAGAGCCGCATCGGCGTGGTGATGCAGAAGCTGCTGGGCGGCAATCTGAAAAACGGCAGCATCGCCAAGGTGGAGCGCAGTCCCTTCGCCCGGGCCGATCTGGAGCACGAGCTTCTGATGGTGGACGACGACATGAAGCTGGAAGCCCTGAAATCCACCCACTATCTCAAGTCCCTCATCACCGCCGAAATGCCGATGGACTTAGAGCGCAAGGGGGAACAGAGCTATCAGGGGCAGATGTACGTCCGTTTTCTGGCGTTTTCCAACGGCGATCTGGAGTCGCTCTACGACCACTCGGACGGCTTTTACCGGCGGCAGCTCATCCTGTCAGTGAAGAAAAAGCCGCCGAACCGGGAGGATGATTCCTTTCTGGCGGACAAGCTCTGCGGTGAGAGCGAGGGCATCTTCCTCTGGTGTCTGGAGGGGCTGCGCCGCTTGCAGGCCAACAACTTCCAGTTCACGGAGAGCAGCCGGACGAAAGCCAACCGCGAGGATGCACGGCGGGAGGCCGACAATGTGCTGCTGTTCCTCCGCTCCGAGGGCTACATCCGCCTGAAGGCCGACAGCACCATCCCGTCCGCCGCGCTGTACGCCATCTACACCATGTGGTGCAATGACAACGCCTACAAGCCGCTGGCCGCACGGACGGTGAGCATGACCCTCAAAAAGCACGCCGACGAGTTCGGTTTGGAGCACGACAACCACATTCAGAACGCCCTTGGCAAACGGGTCAACGGCTTCTGGGGCATCGAGGCGCTGGTCGCGCCGCCGATTTTATGAACATGAACACGAAACGCCCCATCCCATCCATCCCAACTATCCGGGATAGATGGGCGGATGGGATAGAGAATTTTCAGTTTACCGGCAAAGGAGGGTGCAATGGGAAGAATTTATTATAAGGAGCTGCCGCTGTTTCACTTGTACGACGGCGACCTGACCGGCGCGCAGAAGCTGCTGATGACGCTGCTTTTGGTGGAGCGGTACGACATTTACGAGCTGAGCTGCCTTGCGCGGATGCGTCCGGAGGACGTGACCGCCGGTCTGGCAGAGCTGAAACGGAAGGGGTATCTGCAAGACAGGTGAAAACCGGAAAGAAATTTGCGCGGCGGCGAAAGGATTGCATGAAACCGCGTTGCTCGGAACCGTGTACCGGCTTCACGGATGCGCGTGAGTTTGCACGGCTTTCTGCAAAGTCACGCGGTTCCGGAAAGTCGATACCCCTCACTTACGAAGAGGGCATCGACCGCCGCTTTTCCAGCGGATTTCAGCAAAACAGAAGATTACACCACACAGCGAAGCAGGTTTTCGGAAACATAAACCTGCTTCGCTGTTTTCATCACAAGAATTTGGGAGGATTGTATGAGCATCAGAAATGAGATCAAGGCACAGATCGTCCGCGCCGGATTTACCATGCAGGAGCTGGTTGACCGGCTGGCCGAGGAATATGGCTGGAGCGACAGCGTATCCAACCTGTCCGCCAAGCTGCAACGGGAGAGCATCCGCTATAAGGAGGTCGTGGAGCTGGCCGACGTGCTGGACTGCGACATCGTGTGGGTGAAGCGAGGGGAGCGCCGATGAAAGCACAGTACGCCATTCTCCGCTTTGCCAAGTACAAGGGGCCGGAAATCGGGCATATTGAGGCTCACAACGAGCGCACCAAGGAAAAATACGCCAGCAATCCCGATGTGGACACGTCCCGCAGACACCTGAACTTCCATCTGGTGACGCCGCAGCGCAAGTACCGCGCCGAGGCGGAAAAGCAGATTGCGGAAGCGAGATGCCGCACGCGGTCGGACAGTGTGCGCGTGGTGGAGGCGCTGGTGACGGCCAGCCCGGAGTTCTTCAAGGGCAAGAAGAAATCCGAAGTCAGAGCTTATTTCACCGAGGCGTTGAATTTCATCGAGAAGTATCAGGCAAAGGACACGATCATTTCCGCCGTGGTGCATATGGACGAGAAAACGCCCCATATGCACCTTTGTTTTATCCCGCTGACGGCGGACAAGCGGCTCTCCGCCAAGGAGATCGTGGGCAATAAGAAAAAGCTGACGTGGTGGCAGGATGAGTTCTGGAAGCACATGGTCAAAAAATACCCCGATCTGGAGCGCGGCGAAAGCGCCAGCAAAACGGGGCGCGACCACATCCCGCCGCGGGTGTTCAAGGAAGCCATCCATCTGAACCGGCTGAAGGAGCAGATCATGGCCATCCTGAATGACACCAATCCGTTCAACAAAAAGGCCAAGCTGGACGAGCTGGAAGCGCTGCTGGACAAGTACATCCCCGGCGCGGAGGCCCTGCGAACAAAGCTCAAGAAGTACGACACCGCTTATAAGGCGATGGCCGCCGAGAACGCGGCGATGGAAAAGCAGTTGGACGCATCGTCCAAGGAAAGCGTTTTAAAAAAATTGGAGATCAACGAAAAGCTCCGGGAGCTGGACGAGCTGCACCGCATGGTGGACGTCCTGCCTCCGGAGATTTTGCAGGCGGCAAAGCAGGTGGCCGCGCATAAGCAGCAGGAAAGATGAGGAAACTAAGGATGTTAAAGGAGGCTGGTTCTATTTGGAGATGAACGTCAGGGACGATCAGAAGCTTGTTGAAATCTGGCTGACGAATGCAGAAAAAATTGACCCCGTCCTGCGGGAGGGGCTGAAAGAGATTTACGCCAAGTATAAGACGAAGAAATACATGGTCGCCGTGTTCGAGTCCGGCAAGGGCGATCTTTATGAGAACACGCGGGATCTGCTGCTCTTCAACCGGCGGCGCAGCGCCGAAAAGGCCGTGCAGCAGGCGAAAAAGCAGCGTGCCGTGGGCATGGAGCGATGAGCAGAGGGCGGAAGGGAGCAATGATATGCTCCCTTCCGCCCGTTTTCTTTTTTGCCCAAATTTAATCCATAATATCGTACTGCTTCATCAGTTCGATACGCTCCTTGGCCAGCTTGATGGAGCCGGAGGCGCTGTTGCCCGCATCGGACTGCTTTTCGCTGGCGTAGTGCGCGATACGCTGCACCCACGCGACCGGCAGCAGGTACGGGTGTTTTTTGAGGTACGGGTAGCGACGCTCCAGATACTCGCGCTTCGGGAATACCGTGCTTAGGACGCTGCTTTTCTCGCCGGTGCGGCTGGCCTTAACGGCGTTCAGCGTCACGGTCGAAGAGTGTAGTCGGGTGTAGTCGTTGGAACCGTACACGCCGCCGCAGAGGGTGTCGTGCAGCAGCGGCTCCACATCAACGGAATCGCTCCACGGTGCAGGCAGGTCAAATTCGATGCCGAGATAGTCCTTGGCAATACAGAACGCCGCTGCGGCAAATGTCGCCGCGTGGACGCTGGCGCACTGTTCATATAGATGTTGCCAGTCGATTTCTGCGTGATACTCCCGTGCCCACAGGCCGATATCACAGAACTGCCGCAGGCCGATGCCGCTACGCACAAAGTGCTTGTAGGCGTGTAAAATCAGGTACAGCAGATGCTCGTGGGGCGGCATGGCCAGAAAGCCGTCGATTTCGACAGGGTTGATGTCGGCAAAAAAGTGATTCAGCTCGTCGTGGGCATCCTCGGAGGAATCGAATAAGTGCCGGTGCAACTCGATATAAAGCGGGCTGTCCTTTTTGGTATAAGTCACCTCATCCGCCGTGGGCAGCTCGTCCGCAGGCGTATCGGTGGCCAGGCCGTTTACGAGAAGCTGTTCGTGGCAGGTCATGAATTCCGTGTCCGGGATATAGAGATCATCGTCCGCACTGATGCGATGATCCTTCAGCGGATACAGGCGGCTGCAAAGCTGTCCTTTGACCACAATAGGGTGCAGATTCGCCGTGCGGAGTTTGCGATAGAGGTCAGTAAATTCCGCCGAACGTACCGTCTGGTTCAAGACTTGGCCAATGACCTGTTGCTTAGTCATAGTGAACAGCGCGACGTTTTCCTCGGCGGCAGACGTCTTGCGAACGGTCTCGAAGAGAATCGGCAGCAGCTTCTGCTGATTGGCCAGCGTAAAAATGGCGGGCCAGTCCACCTTTTCGGCAGGCAAATCTCCGCCGGAGACGGCAGCTTTGGCGATATTCAGAAATTGTGTTTCGGTGGTGGTCAGGGTCATATTCGTGTGCCGAACCTTTTCTCTGAATTTTTCGATGGCGTGGGCAATAAGTAGCGAAGCGGAGCCGATGAACGCACCCAGCGTGTTGCAGATTACGTCGTCCGCCTCTGCCATGCCGAGGGCGTAGCGGCACTGAGCATACTCGATTCCTGTACTGAGAATGCAGCCGATAAGCGTCGTAAAGGCGATTCTGCCCCAACGGTGCCACTTCTGCGGCAGCACATTGGAGAGCGTTAAGCCCAGCGGGAAGAAAAGGAACACATTCATCAGCATCTCGCGGTAGAGTTCCGGTTGCTGTTGGGCAGCGACGAAGGTGGCAAAGGGGGTGAGGATCAGCCCGGTGCTGCCTTCCGAGCGGGTGAGAATCGTTGTATAAAGTATAGCCCCGGCCATCAAGAGCGCCAGAACGAGGTTTCCGCGCCGCCAACGCTTTGCCACTATGCGCGCAGATAACATACCCCAAGCAATAAGAGCCAGCGCCATGGAGAATATGATACGGAAGAGAGATTGAGTATAGATGTATTGAAGCATATTATTCTTGCGATTGGGAAAGTCCCTTGAATCTGTTCCATGTTCTCTTCAGGTACGGAGTTATTAACTCTTTTACATAGCGATAGGTTTTTCTGTCGAATATCGATGTTACTGTAAAAAACAGTGGTATCACAATGATACTGGTAATTGCTGCCCATAGGATAATTCGCGGATAGGTATCCAGCGCAATATGGGCAAAAAATAGTTTGGATATCAGCGTTACCGAAACAAACAGAGCCAGATTAACCAACCAGCGACGATAGGTGGTCCATGGGGTGCGGTGTAAGACTTTTTTGTTTGCATAGATAATCATATCGTTGGTGCGATACAACAGCGCTGCAATAGTACCAATAAGGACACCATAGATACCGCAGAAATGTACACCTATTAAAGATACCGTGATATTAATAATTGCCTCCAGTACAGAACGCCATTGCGTCTGCTTGAAATGTCCAGCAAACTTAATGACCATATTGGATGACTCTCGACCATTGTTCAGCAGGTATACCACAATAAACAGATATGGTAATATTGGATCAATATAATTGATGTCTTGAACTCCTGCAGTATAAAGCCTAAGAAATGGTAGAATGAATATCCCTGCTATACAATATAATGAGGAAACCAATACCATGTTGTAGATTTCAAATGCATCATGCATGCAGAGATACTTTTCACGTTGTTTATTGCAAAAACTCTGTCCTAAAAGGTATTGGATGCTGCCATTGATTGTACCAACTGCTGTAC
>CAKTZN010000032.1 GCA_934635545.1 uncultured Oscillospiraceae bacterium
GGGCCGCAGCCCGCCTTCAGGAAGGCGATGCCGGCGAAGAAGCTGGCGGTCACGAACTCGTCCAGATACTCGAACCGGGCGTCCTGGCCCTTCTCGTCGATGAGCTGGAAGCCCTTCAGGATCATGTCCATGGCCTTCTCCGAGAACATCTCGCTGGTGATGGTCTTGCGGTGGGGGCTCAGGAAGGACTCGGTGGCGTGGACCAGGGCGTCGATGGCGGAGCAGGCAAAGGGCTTGTAGGGCAGCGTCTTGATGAGCTCCGGGATCAAACACACCTTGTTGGGGATGATGTCGTCGGACACCAGGCCCAGCTTGGTCTCGCCGCCGGTGAGCTGGCCGTCGATCTCCGTCTTCACGATGGCCACGGAGATGTTGGTGCACTCGCTGCCGGTGCCGCAGGTGGTGGGGATGGCGATGACATCCTTCTCGTGGACAACGGGGAAGCGCTTGTAGTACAGCTCGTGGACGCTGTCGGGCCGCTTGCAGCCCAGCAGCTTGCACAGATCCATGATGGCGCCGCCGCCCACGGCGATGACCCGGTCATAGCTGTCGTAGGGGATGGCGTCGTACATGGTCTGGATCATGGCCTCGGAGGGCTCGCCCGCGCCGAACTTCTCCTGGAACACGAAGCTGCACTTGAGGCTCAGCTCCTTCATGAAGGGGGTGTAGATGAACTCGTTGGTCAGCACCACGTCACGCTCGTTCAGCTGGAACTCCTCCGCCATCTGGGCGAAGGTCTGGAACTTATACACGGTGGGCGCGAAGATGATCTCGCGCTTGTCCGCCATCAGACTGGCGGAAAATGCATCCATTGCCATTGCTTTTGTCTCCTTTTCTTACGGTGAGCCGGAGCGCAGCGGCAGGTCATGCCCTGTCCGGCTCGTTCAGCAGCCGCCAGAGCTGCGTGCGGCTGATCCCCAGCAGCTTCGCGGCCTTGGTTTTATTGCCGCCGGCCTCCGCCACGGCGAACTGCGCCTCCTGCACCGTGAGCCTCTTCCGGGATGGGGCGGCAAGCTCCTTGATGTCGGGGATCACGGCCACCGGCGAATTGTTCAGCAGCGCGGCGATATCCTTGCAGGCCAGCACCTTCTCATAGGCGCTCAGGGCAAAAATGCGGTGGACAAAGTTTTGCAGCTCACGGACATTTCCCGGCCACTGATAGCTCAGCAGGTATTTTTCCGCGTCCTCGGTCAGCTCACCGGTGAATTTCAGATTGTACTTCTCCTCATACTGCCGGAGGAAGCTTTTGATCAGCGGCATGATGTCGGACTTCCGCTCACGCAGCGGCGGGACGACGAGGAAGACCGTATTCAGCCGGTAGAAGAGATCCTGACGGAAGCGGCCCTCCGCCGCCTCGCGGCTGATATCCTTATGGCTGGCGGCGATCATGCGCACGTCCACGGGGATGATGGTGTCGCTGCCGATCCGGCGGACCTCCTTCTCCTGCAGCACGCGGAGCAGCGCGCTCTGGGAGGCGGGAGACAGCTCCCCCACCTCGTCCAGGAACACCGTGCCCTTATGGGCCAGCTCGAAGATGCCCGGCTTTCCGCCCTTTTTCGCACCGGTGAAGGCGCCCTCGGAATAGCCGAACAGCTCACTCTGCAGCAGCGTATCCGGCAGAGCGGCGCAGTTGATGGCGTAAAAGGGCTCCTTGCAGCGGCTGCTCTCGTTGTGGATGCACTGGGCGAACAGCTCTTTTCCCACGCCGCTCTCGCCGTAAATCAGAATATTGGAGTCGAATTTGGCGCACTGCTGGGTCTGGGCCTTGCACATCCGGATGGCCAGGCTGTGGCCCTTGATGTCCTCCAGGGAGAATTTGGCGTACTGGCCCTTTTTATACAGCTCGGAGCGGATCAGCTTTTCCTCCTCCACAACGTTGGAGGACTTGCGCAGGAATACGAACGCCTCGGGCTCGTCGTTGGAGTTGTTCAGCACGCGGGAGTTCAGCAGCACACGGGTGCCGCCCTCCACCTCCACCACCTCGTTGCGGATGTCCCGCTTCAGCACCTGGCTCCAGTCCAGGCTGGGCAGGCGGCTCTGGATATTGATGCGGTCCTTGCTTTCGTTCAGCGGGATGCCCAGGATGTTGTGGGCATATTTGTTGATCCACTCCACACCGAAGCGGCTGTTGATGTTGATGATCCCCTCATTCTTGTCGTCCATGATGGTTTCCATCTTTTTGCTGTGCTCCGCCTGCTTCTTCCGGATCTCCACGATCCGGGCCGCCTCGTTGATGGAATCCCGCATGGCATCCTTGCCCACCAGCAGCGGTGAGCACCGCTCGTGCAGCTCACGGGCGCGGCGGATGCCGTTATGGCCGGTGAAGAGGATGCGCTTGCGCAGCAGCACGTCGTCCACCACCCGGTAGTAGTCGTCCATGTCGTGGTAGCTGAGCACCTCCGGCCAGCAGCCGAACAGCTCGTTGATGTAGTGGGGCAGCTCCTCGATCTTCAGCAGGCTGTTGCTCTCGTGAAGCAGCAGCGTGATCTCGTCCTGCCGCCGGATGCCGTATTTCAGCGCGGAATCCAGCACATCCTGCAGATTTGGCTCCACGGTGATCAGGGGGACGCTTACATAGTCCTTGATCAGGTTGCAGGTATAGCCCCGGGCCACGATGGCCTCGTAGCCCATTTTTTCGATCTGCTCGGCCCGCTGGCGCAGAATATCGTATGAAAAGTCACTGCCGTACTGCACGACGGAGGTGTTTTCAAATTCGTTGGCAAATTGGTCGTCGTATTTCTCGAACCGGTCCTGCCATGTCAATATGGCTATTTTTTTCATGGTCATCCCTCGCTTGTTTCCGGCGGCGCTGCCGTGCCGTTTTCTGTGAATAAGCTGCCAGAATTGTACCACGCCCCGCCTGTTTTCGCAACCGGAGGGACGCGGCGGACTGCGCCCCGCAACGGCAAAGAGATACCCCGCAGGCCGCAGGATATCTCTTCGCGGCGGTTCGTCTGTCTGCGGAAAGCCCAGGGGTTACAGCGCCACCTGGCTGCCGTAGATAAACAGGATCTCCAGAGAACCGCCCTCTTCATATTCAAACACATGCCACTCACGAGGGGGGATATGGAGCGTCATGTCCTTTTCCAGCAGGATCTTGTTGGGCAGGTCGTCCTTGCTGGGCCCGAAGCGCACCCAGGCTCTGTCGGAGGAGAGGATCTGCACCGTCTCCTCGGCGTGCATATGGGGCTCCATGGGGCCGGCCTCCGCGCAGTAGCGGCAATAGCCGATGTTCAGGATCCGGCTGTCGGACAGGTAGCCGTCCTCCGTCTTGCCCACGATCTTCTGCATGAATCTGCCGGGCAGAAGCTGCTCGGGAACGTCCTTGCGCACGATCAATTCCATGTGTCATTGCTCCTTTCGTATTTCATTCATTTTGTTGCCGGGATATGTGATCCCGGCAAATAGGCCACCCGGAACTGCTCAAACAGCACCTGGTTTTCCGGGCTGTCTTCAAGGCCGATCTTCTGCCAGACCTCCCGGAACCGGTCAAGACGGGCGGTCTTCCACGCCTCAGCATCCGGATAGCCCTCTATGGCCGCCAGCCGGTCTGTCACCTCCGCGAACTTGCAGTGCTCCACCGACACCGTCTGCACGACGCAGATGGGAGTGCGGTCACGGCCGCAAAGGACATAGAAGGCGCCGGGCTGCGGCAGAGGACGGTCATGGCGGGTGAAGTAGTCCACGGAGAAGGACTCGCCCGAGATCTCGCCCCGGCGCACCCTTTCCGCCAGATCCTTCCCGCCGGCGGGCAGTGTCCAGATCTGGAGGGCGGCACCTGCCGCCTCCGGCGATCCCGCCGTGAACCGGTCCCACATCGTCTGGATCCGGCGATCCCGCCATTTTCCGGCGCAGATCTGCCAGGTGGGAACGGCGGCAAAGAGCAGGCTGACCGCCATGATGCCCCAGCGGCCCGTAACGGCGCCATAGATGAAAAAGCCATACCACACGGCGATCCTGATCCACTTGCCCATGACAGTCCTCCTTTCGTCAGTCCGGAACGCGCCGGGTCACATTACACCTGCTGCGGCTTCTTTCCCTTGGAGAGCACGTTCAGGATCTTGGGGATGAACAGCATCACCACGGCGAAAATGAGCAGGCCGACGGCGATGGGCTTGCTGAACAGGGAGAGGAAATTGCCGTTGTTGGCGATCAGCGCGGTGCGCATGTTGCTTTCGATGATCTTGCCCAGGATGAAGCCCAGCACGATGGGCGGCAGGGGGAAGCCGTTATTCACCAGGAAGTAGCCCAGCAGACCGATGACCACCAGCACCCAGCTATCGAACAGGCGGTTATTCACCGTGATGGTGCCGATCACGCACATCAGCAGGATGATGGGGAACAGCAGGTTCATGGGCACCATCAGCAGCTTGATGAACACGCGCATCAGGCCCATCTCCATGATGAACATGATGATATTGGCCAGCAGATAGGCGGCAAAGATGACACCCACCACACCCTTGCTGGTCTGGAACAGCAGCGGGCCGGGCTGCAGGCCATGCACCACCAGGCCGCCCAGCAGGATGGAGGTCACCAGGTCGCCGGGAATGCCCAGCGTCAGCATGGGGATCAGCGCGCCGCCGCAGCAGGCGTTGTTGGCGGACTCGGAGGCCACGATGCCCTCGGGGATGCCGGTGCCGAATTTCTCCGGATGCTTGGAGGTCTGCATGGCCACGGAATAGGACAGCATCGACGCCGTCGCCTGGCCGATACCGGGTAGGATGCCGATAAACGTACCGATGATGGAGCCGGTAATATGGGTCTTGGTGGTGCCGCGGAGCGTTTCCCGGGTGGGGAGCAGGCGGATCTTGCCGGGGGCGAGGGTATCAAACTTCTGGGCGATGGTCTTGAGCTGCGTCAGCACCTCGGTGATGGCGAACAGGCCCATCAGCACGTCCAACTGGGCCAGGCCGCCGTTCAACTGCCAGGCGCCGAAGGTCAGGCGGGGCGCGCCGGTAACGGCGTCCATGCCCACCATGGCCAGCAGCATGCCGACGATGGCGGAGATGAAGCCCTTGATCATATCCTTGGAGCAGAGGCTCACCACGACGGACAGGCCCATCAGGCCCATGGCGAAGTACTCCCACGCGCCGAACTTCAGGGCGATCTTGGCCAACTCCGGCGCGATGATCACCAGGGCCAGGGCGCTGATAAGGCCGCCGATGAAGGAGGAGAACACGCCCAGGGTCAGGGCCTCTCCCGCCCGTCCGTTGCGGGCCATGGGTGAGCCGTCAAAGCAGGTCACGATGGACGCCGGGGAGCCGGGGATATTCAGCAAGACTGCGGCGATCAGGCCGCCGGAGATACCGCCGACGTAGATGCCGATCAGGGTGGTGATGCCCTCCGACGCCTGCATGGCAAAGGTGAAGGGCAGGATCAGGGAGACGCCGAGCGCTGCCGTCAGGCCCGGTATGGCGCCGAAGACCATACCGAAGAAGACACCGGCGGCCAGCAGCAGGAACAGCATGGGCTCCTGTATAAAATTAGCCAGTCCCGAAAAAAGAGTTCCCATCTCTTTCTCCTTTCTATTTTTATGGATCAGCCGTCCGCCGCGGCGGGGCGGCTGTGGATCTTCAGATTCAAATGGTTTTGCTTGGATGCCGCGTTCTCCGGGAGCGGCCGGCGGCACTGCCGGCCGTTCCCGGAGCGCTGTGCGCTGTTTCCGTCAGGCGATCCCGGCTGCCGGGATCGCCTGACGGCGGTCAGCCATTCAGGTTCATGATAGCCGCGTACTTGATCGTAACGGGAAAGGTCCTCGTTTCCGGGTCTCTTATTTGACCAGGGCAGCCCACTTCTCCAGATCAGCAGCGATCGTCGCGGTCTTGCCGGCCAGCTCATCGCCGGTGGCAAAGGCGGGCGTGTAGCCCAGGCCCTCCAGCGTCTCCTTGCAGGAGGCATCATTGCAGGCGGCCTGGAAGGCGTTGACCAGGTACTCCTTCACCTGGGCGTCGATGCCGCCGGTGGCCCAGATGGAGCGGTGCAGGCCAAACTCGATATCATAGCCCTGCTCCTTGAAGGTAGGGGCATCGATGTAGCTGACGCGCTCCGCGGAGGAGACGCCCAGCACACGCATCTCGCCGGAATCCACCAGCGCCTTGATCTCGGACACCTGGCAGACAACGGCGTCGTTCTCGCCGCCCAGGACGGCCGTTCTGGACTTGGAGCCGCCGTCATAGGGGACGTAGGTGAACTCATAGCCGGCCACATCCGCCAGGCCATAGGTGAAGAACTCGTTGGAGCCGCCCTTGGAGGTGGAGGCGATGGTGCAGGAGGCACCGGCGCCCTTGGCGTAGTTCACGAAATCATCGAAGGTCTGCCAGTCGGACGACGCAGCCACGGCCAGCACGTTGGGGTCTTCCGCCACCACGCAGATGGGGGTCAGCTCCTCGTACAGGGGGTCGGACAGGGCGCCGGACATGTACTGGGCGATCCACGCCTCAGGGGCCACGGAGACCAGCGTATAGCCGTCCGGCTCGGCATTGTAGCACTCATAGCTGCCGGTCAGGGCGCTGGCACCCTCAATATTGGTGACGACCATGGTCTGGCCGTCGAGATTGATGGCGCTGGCCACGCTGCGCACCATCAGGTCGGTGCCGCCGCCGGCGGAATAGGGAACGATGCAGTTCACCGCTTCGGTGGGGAAGTTCAGGGTATTTTCGCCGTCAGCGGCAGGGGCGTCACCGCCGCCGCAGCCAACCAGGCACATCAGAGCCAATACCAGGCTCATTACCACTACCATTGCTTTTTTGATCATGTTGAATCCTCCTTGTTACTCTTCTGTTGATACGATCATTCTGCTATCATTATTTGAACAAACTGCCGTTTGGTAGTCTGACGCTGAGAACGCGGGTGAACAGCAGCTTTGTGGCAATGGTCGCCACCACCGCGATCACGATATAGACGACGATGCGAAGGATCTTCGTCTTTTTGTCGCAGTTCAGCTTGCCCATCTTCCAGCTATAGAAGATGATGAGGCCCGCCTCGAACAGGAATGTGGTGATATTGAAGCCCACGGGCTTCATCAGCAGCAGATACAGCACCAGGGCCGCCAGCGTGACGACACCCTCGCGGCTCCAGATGGGCGCGCATTCCGTCTCGTCCTTTTTGATCACCGCCTTGATGATCATGGCCACCGCCAGGACTGCCAGGATCGCCAGCCAGATCCAGACATAGACATCAGGCCGGGTGATCCAGTACATGGTGCCGGTGATCTTTACGTCCATGGTGGCCAGAACGCCGGCCACGCAGGCCACCAGGATCGCGATCCCGTATATTACGTCTCGTTTCCATTTTGCCATAGCCATACCTCCTTATATTGCCGCCGGTCATTCCACCACATGCTGGGCGTACACATCCGCGTGGGAGTACACCGTCAGCTTCTGGGCACCGACATATTTTACGCAGCCAAGGTCGTACAGATACTGAAGGATCCGGGCCTGGGCGGGGGCGTCCTTCCACTCGGGCCGGTGCCAGAACACCTTGCCGCGGCAGAACACGCTCTCTGTGGGAGGACAGTCGGAATTATCGATATCCTCGGGCGCCAGATAGCCCTTCGTTCCCCAGACGGAATAGCAGGCGTCTGCCGTCAGGAAGGGCGCCTCCGTATGGGGCATATACTTGAAGTGTACCTTGCCCTCGATCTCCGGGTTGGCCAGCACCTTCTTCAGTGTGTCCAGATCCTCCGGCTCTTCCTCTACACGCACCTGCATATCCAGGAAGGTGAAATCGTGGGTGGCGATGCTGCCGCGGCTGATGCCGTCCAGCTCGTCCATGGTCTTGATAAAACCAAACAGCTTTGAATAGCCCAACTGCTCACGTCCGGTCAGGATGGCATCGGGCACATCCTCCCACAGGACGGGCTCAAAGAACGCCTTGAAATCGTCCTTCTCGCCCCTGAAGTGCACGGGCACCTCCACATGCACGATATCGTAGCCGCCGCCCTGGAGCCAGGCAATGTTCCGCAGGGCGGAAAAGGTCACCACGATATGGGGGGACAGCAGCTCGTACTTCTCCGGCAGGATCTCCTGCAGCTTTTCGGCGGGCACCTCATACACGACCTTGTAATGAGTGGTCTTGGTGGGGGCGTCATATACCCAGCGGCCGCCCTCCGGCTTCTGGCGGGGCGTTACGCAGGGGCCGAAGACGGCGGGCATCATGTACATTTTTCCTTCTTCAAACTGAAACATCGTATTCTTTCCTTTCTGGATGACGATCCGGTCCACTTCCCTGTTACACAGGGTCCTTCATGAAGTCACGCACCAGGGCGAAGGACTTGCAGAGCTGCTCGTCCCGCTTGCTCAGAAGCGCCTCGATATCCTGGCCGGTATAGTCATAGAAGCCCTTGCCGGTCTTGATGCCGAACTCGTGGGCCTGCTCCATTCTGACCAGCGTGGCGGGCAGCTCCACCTCCGGCGGCATCTGGTAGCTGTGGTTGCGGTAGTTGTTGATGGTCATGTCCACGCCGCCAAAGTCGATCTTCTTGCACAGGCCCAGCACCATGGCGCGGGGGATGAAGCTCATTCTGGCGGCAAAGTCGATGTCCTCCGCCGTGCAGTAGTCGTTGTCCAGCAGGAAGAACACCTCGCGGTTGATGCACTGCAGCAGGCGGTTCACGATGTAGCCCTTGATGAATTTCTTCATCTGCACCGGCTCCTTGCCGCACTTGCGCAGCACCGCCAGCACGGTGTCCGCCAGCTCCTGGGGCGCGCTTTCGCTCTTGACCACCTCCACCAGCGGGACCAACTGGGCCGGGGCGTACCAGTGCATGATAAGCTGGCGGTCCAGCAGCTCCGGCGGAACGACCTCGAAAATGTTCAGGGCGGAGGTGTTGGAGGCGATGATGGCGTCCTTGTTCAGGGCGGCCAGCTCCGTGTAGAGGGAGATCTTGGCGTCCACCTTTTCCACGATGCACTCCACGATCAACTGGGCGTCCTCCACCGCGGCCTTCAGGGAATCGGCAAAGCGGACGCGTCCGGCCACCGCAGCCTCTTCCTCCGGCGCGATATCGCCCATGGAAACGGACGTGGCCACGCCGTCACGCACTCTGACTCTGGCCAGCTCACGGTTCTTTTCCACCGGCTCCCAGACATCCACTATATAGCCGCCCATGGCAAACGCCTGCGCGATGCCCGGCCCCATGGTGCCGGCGCCGATCACGGCAATTTTTTTCATTTCTTCCGGCGAGTATTTGTACATAATGCTGCCCTCCTTTAGGTTTTCACCTCGTATATACAGCAATTACCATGCCATAGTTGCGATATTTTCAAACCCTTGTAGGCATCCACAATTTCCGACGCTCTTTTTTGTCATTTCAGAAAAAGAACCCGGGGCCGCGGCGGTCCACTGTTCCGTTTGCGGCGTTGCGTCGCGTTTCATTGTAACACCTCTTGATGTAACACTTTCGGAAATTGTTACAGATTTAACGGAGACGATATATGGAGGCAGGCCCTCCCCTGTGTGTATGTAAAATTTTCGTTAAGACCTCTTCCTTTTTTTACCAGAACTGTTACAATATGTCAACCAAAAAGCCCGGCGTCCCATTTTCCCGCGCAGAAGTAACATTCTGTGCGGGAAAATGGGATATGAAGAAGCGGAAGGCCCGCCTTGCAAAGCAAGGCGGGCCTTCCGCTCTATCTGACGATATGGTCATTGTTCCGCTTTCAGCCCGCAGATGCTCTCCTGCAGGCGCCGCAAAAAGCGGCCGGCGTGGGCACCGTCCATCTGGGTGTGATGGAACTGGAACGACAGCTTCAGCGTCGATTTGAAAAGGCCCCTGTGGTACCGGCCCCAGATGAGGAAGGGGTTGTTGAAGATGCCGCTGTTCATACCGACGGCACCGTCAAGCTCGGTATCCACGATGGCGGAGGTGCCGATGACCATGCTGTCGGTGAGATCATGGTTCTCGCAGCGCTCCGCCGCCTCACGCGTCAGGCGCAGATAATCGGCATTGAACTGCGCCAGGCCGGCGGAGTAAGGGATATCGCAGGAGGTGACCTCGCCGTTCCGGTTCTTCACGATGGTATTCACCGCCAGGGTGTCATATCGCAGCAGGTCGCGGCCCACCGGGAGCGTATAGAACTCCCGGATCTCCTCCGCCGCCCGACCGATGCACCAGCACAGCAGCATGTTGAATTTCAGCCCTTTCTTCCGGCTGAGCCGGACAAGGGGCGTCACATCCAGCGTTTTGAAAAAGGTCACCATGGGGTTGGGCGCGTCCATCCAGAGGGCGTAAGCCTCTGCCCGCGCGGTGGTTTTGGGATCGACGATGACCGGCTTCCTCGGGTGGTCTTGAAAATTCATGGTTCTGGTTCCTCCTCTCAAAAAAAGCAGCGCGTGACCGGTTTTACGATCCGCGCTGCGTCTTTGCGTCTGGCTGATTTGGTTTCTATTGGGCAGATGGGTGTACCATGCGGAAGAAAAGAGACACATGCTGCCGGAGCTTTTCCAGGCACTCCGCCTCTCTCTCCGGCTGGCGGTCGCAGATCCCGATGAGTGTCAGGACAGGCGACACATACAGCATGGCCAGGGCGTCCGGATCCTCCGCGCAGAGTTCGCCGGAGGCGATCAGTGCCCGGAAAATACCGGCATGGTAGGCCAGCATGCGATCCACATACCGCTGGGAATACAGCGCCGCCAGCTCTGTTGAGCGAAACTGCTCGATGGTCATCATGCGGCGAAAGCGGCTGATGGTCTCGTCATGCAGAGAGTAGTCGAAGATCTGCCGCACCTTTTCAAACAGGGCCTCCTCCGTGGTCTGCGTAAACACCGGAATATCCCGGGCCACGTCCTGGACATGGATGTCGATCTTCCCGGTGTCCGCCTGGTACCGCGCCGCCGTGGATTCCACGATGGCGTCAAAAATAGCCCGTTTACCGGGAAAATGATTGTAGAGGGATGGCGCCTTGATGCCCACCGCCTTTGCAATTTCACCCACGCTGACGGAATCGTAGCCCCGGACGGAAAACAGCTCCAGCGCCTTGTCAAGGATCCTCTGCTTCGTATCTTCCTGCTTCATGGGTGCCCTCCGAAAGCTAACGATTGTTAGTTTTATTATAGCTCATTTTTGGAAATCGTCAAGGGGGAAGCTTCTTTTTGGAGCCAGGCATCCAGGAAAGCCATCTGCTCCCGGGTGTGGAACCAGTGCTCTCCGCCGGGCATGACGGTCAGCGGCGCGCCGGTCCTTTCCGCGAAGGCCGATATGGTCTCCATAGAGGTCAGGTCGTCGTGCGCTCCGTACAGGATGCAGGTGGGGACGCGCCACGAGATGGGATGCGCCCGCACATAGCAAAGATAGTCCCACGACAGGGTCTCCCCAAAGGCCGTGGGGATCTCCCGCTTTTCCGCAAGCTCCGTCTCCGTCACGTTGGCCCACCGCATCATGTCGCCGATGAGCCGCTCCATGTCCACCACCGGGGAGATGAAATATGCCCTGTCCACCAGCGTCTCATCCAGGGCGGACAGCGAAAAAAACGCGCCGATGCTGTTGGCGATCAGCGTAAGGCGGCCGCAGCAGCGCCGCTGCTGCGCGAAAAACGCCGGGAACTCCTCCGCGGCCTCCCAGGGTGTCTGGGCGTGATAATCGAAGCCAATGACTTCGCTGTCCGGGAACAGGGGCTTATAATGCCCGGCTTCCTCCACCGAGCCGCCCTTCCCGTGGACGTATATGATCCGTTCTTTCATCTGTTTTCCTCTTTTCTGAATGATTGCAGCGACACCGTGATATGCGCCGCGCCGAAGATCAGCATTATGATCACTGCCGGGACATTGTGCAGCCAGATGGCGGCGCACAGGTAATACAGCACCGGAAACACCGCCAGCGGCAGCGGGACAAGGAGAAACGCCCGGCGCAGCAGCTCCGTTTTCCTTCCGCCCGCGAAATAGCGGAGCCAGACGGCGTAATACAGTACAAGGAAGCAGGCGGCCAGATACAGCCACACACCGCAGCGATCCAGGGGCTCACGGCTGACCAGGAGCACCACCGCCAGCAGATACGCCATGCGGCTGCCCTGCTCCACCAGCTCCACCCAGCGGGTGACCGCCGCGGGTTCCGTCTTTTCCGCCGGCGGAAGGAGGACATAGGCGATGTTGATCAGCATGGGCAGGGCGAAGATCACCAAGCCGATCCAGGAGAAGGATACCGTCAGATTCACAGCACGACACCCGCTTTCACGGCGAAGGGCGGCAGCTTCGTGGGCTTGCCGTAGATGGAAATGAGGGCGCGGAACTCCCGCCGGAAGGCCTCGCGCAGCTCCGTCTCCGACAAAAACAGATGGCCGGTATTGGCGAGGATGGCCAGGCCATAGGTGAAGTAGACCATATCCTGATGAAACCGGCGGGCCGTCTCCTCATCATAGCCGAATTCGTCCACGATCACGCCGATGACCTCCGGCAACAGGACGTCGCTGCGGTACGGCCCCCGCTGCTCACCCTCCAGATAGAGCCAGCGAAAGAGCTGCTTCTCCTCCGCCGCGAATCTGACGAATCCCATGCCGTAGCTGCTGTAACGGCTGTCGTTCCCCTGGTGGGCGCGCAGGGAGTCCCGCACGCGCTGGGTGTGCATGGCGATGGCACGCTCCGTCAGGGCAGCCTTCAATTCGTCCATATTCCGAAAGGCAAAATAGATGGGCTGGGTGGAGCAGCCGAGCTTTCTGGCAACGCTGCGGGCATTGATGGCGGAAAAGCCGCCGTCGCGCAGCACCGCCAGCGCGGCGTCCATGATCTGCTCCCTTGAAACCTTTTTTGCGGCAGGCACAACGATCACCTCAACAACAACAATTAGTTATACATAACAATATGTTATTATAAAGCGCAAAGATACGGTTGTCAAGAGGAATTTCTCCTGACAACCTGCCGGCAGGTTTTAATATATGTTTGCAGGGTACAGCCCTCCGAAAGGAAGCTCTGTACCCTGCAAATTTTATACATCGAA
>CAKTZN010000033.1 GCA_934635545.1 uncultured Oscillospiraceae bacterium
GCTCCCAAGGATCAGCGGGTGTACTACTTCAACACCAAGGAGCTGATGGGCAACAAGTACGGCACACCGTCCCCTGTGCCTTTTCGTGTGGTGGATCAGCGGGCCGGTATCGACATCGACGTGGGCATCCGCTGCTTCGGTGAGTACAGCTATCACATCACCAATCCGGTGCTGTTTTACACCAACGTGTGCGGCAACGTGGCGGAAGCCTATACCCGCGACAAGCTGGACAATCAGTTGAAAACCGAGCTGCTGACGGCCCTCCAGCCCGCCTTTGCCAAGATCGGCGAGAACGGCATCCGCTACTCTCAGTTGCCCGGCCACACCATGGAGCTGGCCGACGCGCTGAATGAAGTGCTCAGCAAGAAGTGGCGCGACCTCCGGGGTATCGAGATCGTGTCCTTCGGCGTGTCCAGCGTGACGGCGGACGAAGAAGACGAGAAGATGCTGAAGGAGCTGCAGCGCAACGCGGCTTTCATGGATCCCACCCGCGCGGCGGCCCACCTCGTCGGCTCTCAGGGCGACGCCATGAAGATGGCGGCCAGCAATCAGGGCGGCGCGGCCATGGCTTTTATGGGCATGAACATGGCCGGTCAGGCGGGCGGCATGAACGCCCAGAACCTGTTCGCTATGGGTCAGCAGCAACAGACCCAGCAGGCAGCGGCGCAGCCCGCTCCCGCGGCAGGCGGCTGGACTTGCAGCTGCGGCCACAGCGGCAACACCGGCAAGTTCTGCGCCGAATGCGGCCAGCCCAAGCCTGCCCCCGCCGGTGAGTGGAAGTGCGCCTGCGGCGCGGTGAACACCGGCAAATTCTGCGCCGAGTGCGGTCAGCCGAAACCCGCTGCTGAATGGACGTGCTCCTGCGGTACCGTCAACAAGGGCAAGTTCTGCGCCAACTGCGGCAATCCCCGTCCGTAACGCAGCAGGGCAAACAGGGGACACCGCCCCTGTTTGCCCTATGACCGCACAGCGAAAGGAGAAGCGCATGTACGATTACGATTACTACTACGAGTACAGCAGCACCCCAGTTTACAGCCCGGCAACGACCATTATCTCTCTGGCGCTGGGCGTACTGCTGATCGTGGCCATGTGGATGATCTTCAAAAAGGCGGGAAAGCCCGGCTGGGCTGCCATCGTGCCTTTCTACAACATCTATGTGATGTACGAGATCACCTGGGGCAGCGGCTGGCGCTTTCTGATGCTGCTGATCCCCATCTACAACATTATTCTGGCCATCCAGACACAGGTGAAGCTGGCCAAGGCTTTTGGAAAAAGCGGCGGATTTGCGGCGGGCTTGATCTTCCTGCCCTATGTATTCAATCCCATTCTGGCCTTTGACCGTTCCGCCTATCTGGGCGTTCCCGGCAAGGGCGGCAACGGAAACCGCGCACAGCGGGAAGGTTACACGCCCAACACCGGCAGCTATCAGCAGCCCCGGCAGCCGGAGCCGGAATTTAGGGCGACCTTCTGCCCCAACTGCGGCGCAAAGGTCAACGGCGGCAAATTCTGTGAGAATTGCGGCAAGCCTCTATGAAAAAGGGGATGGTCGCCTTGATCGTTGTGGCCGCACTGGCCATTACCGGTGCGGTAGCGTATCGCTGCTTTGTCGCCGGGCAGGCGGAGGAATCAGCCCTGCCGGAGATCCCGGCGGACGCTGTGCTGCTGTCGTTGGACTGGACACAGACCGGCGGTGAGAGCGCCGATGCATGCTTTTTCTTCCGGTTGGAGCGTTCCGGCGACGCTTATACCCTGTCTGGCGGAGAGGTGAGCGTCTCTTTGACCTCCGACCAATGGCGGCAGGTGGAGGAGACGCTCCGCACTGGAGAACACCGCGCTCCGGTGCATCCGCCGAAGGGCGTGGAGGTGCTGGACGCCACGGAAAGCACCCTGATCGTCACATGGCAGCGGGCGGACAGCAAGACCATAACTGCCGTATATGACGGCAGCTATGAAGCGGAGCCGCGGCAGCTGCTGTTTGGGCTCCTGACAGCGGAGTAATGAGAGAAACAACAAAACGGGAGGAACATTATGGCATCCCAAGTAACCAACTATAAGTGCCCGGCCTGCACCGGCCCGCTCCACTTTGTAGGGGCCTCCGGCAAGCTGGAGTGCGACTTCTGCGGCAGCAAGTACGATGTGGCGGAGATTGAGGCTCTTTATGCCGACAAGGAAGCCAAGGCCGTGGAAGCAGCAGAGAAAGCAACCGAGAAAGCGGCGCAGAATCGTCAAAAAATGGCGGACATGGAGGCGGAAGGGTGGGACACCTCCGACCTGAACAGCGACTGGGGCGCGGACGCCGACGGCATGAAGGCCTACAACTGCCCCTCCTGCGGCGCGGAGCTGATCTGCGACGCCTCTACCGCCGCCACCTCCTGCCCCTACTGCGGCAACCCCACGGTAGTGCCGGGGCAGTTCAGCGGCGCATTAAAGCCCGACTATGTGATCCCCTTCAAGCTCAGCAAGGAGGATGCCGTGGCGGCGCTGAAAAAGCATTACAAGGGCAGACCTCTTCTGCCCAAGGCGTTCACCGGCGGCAACCATATTCAGAAGATCCAGGGCGTGTACGTCCCCTTCTGGATGTTTGACGGCATGGCAGAGGGCAGCGTGGACTATGAGGGGCAGAAGATCCATTTCTACGAGACCAGCACCGAAAAGGTCACCGAAACGGAGCACTATGAGGTGCGCCGGGGCGGTAGCATCGCCTTTGAAAAGGTGCCGGTGGACGCTTCCAGTAAGATGCCCGACGACCACATGGACTCTATCGAGCCCTATGACTATGCCGACCTGAAACCCTTCTCCACGGCGTACTTACCGGGCTTTCTGGCGGATAAATACGATGTCAGCGTCGAGAACAGCCGTGACCGGGCGGACGGCCGCTGCGCCGCGTCGCTGGAAGCGGCCCTGCGCCGGACAGCCAGCGAGTATGACACCTGCATCCCGCTGAACCAGAGCATCCGCCTGAAGCGGGGCAAGGTGCACTACGCCCTGCTGCCCGTCTGGATGCTGCACACCAAGTGGAACGGCAAGGACTTCCTGTTCGCCATGAACGGCCAGACCGGCAAGCTGGTGGGCGACCTGCCTACGGACATGGGGAAGTTCTGGGGTATCTTCGCGGGCATTGCCGCGTCCATATCCGCTGTGATGACGTTGTTCATCATGCTGACGTAAGGGGAGGGCAGAACCATGAAACAGAGATTTATGACCCTTCTGCTGGCGCTGGTCATGGCGCTGACGCTGGCCGTACCTGTCTGGGCGGAGACCCGGAGCGGCGATGTGCTTGTCTACGATACCGCCGACCTCCTGACCGGGGACGAGTGGCAGACGCTGGACGCGCTGGCCGACCAGATCACCTGGCGCTACGACTGCGCGGTGTATGTGGTGACCGTGGACGATTATGAGCAGTACGGCAGCGACGCATACAGCGCGGCGGCCAATATCTATAACGATCAGGACTTCGGCGTCGGCAGTGAGCGCAGCGGCGTGCTGCTGCTTCTCAGCATGTGGGACAGAAGCTACAGCATCTATGTCCGGGACGACTACGCCAAGAGCATGGTGAGCGATTACGCACAGGGCTTGTTGGAAGACAGTTTCCTACCCTATTTTGGCAGCGACGACTGGTATGGCGGCTTCAACGCCTATCTGACCACCTGCGCCGACTTCTTCCAGCAGGCGGAGGACGGCCATCCGGTGAAGCGGCCTCTCACGCAGGTGCTGCCCATGACACTGGGCATCGGCATTGCCGTGGCGCTGGTGGTCTGCCTGATTCTGAAGGGTATGATGAAGACCGTCCGCAAGGGCGCGGAGGCGGACGCCTACGTCACCGCCGAGGGCCTTACGCTGACGGAGCGGTACGACCGCTATACCCACACCACCGAGACCCGCCAGCCCAAGAAGGATAAGGACAGCGGCAGCCACTCCGGGGGCGGAGGCTCCGGCCGCAGCGGACATTTCTGATTTGAAATGGGAGAGCGGCAGACATTAAGTCGGGACGAATTGGTCTCCATTCTGAAAGAACTGATCTGACGCGTATTGCAAGGAGGGAACAGCGTATGAATTTTGAACGACTCACAGACGCACAGCACCCGATGTATCATACCGCCATGGCGCTGTACCAAAAAAGCTTTCCCCCGCACGAACAGCGGGAAGCCCCGTCACAGGAAAGCATCCTGCATCATCCGGAATACCACTTTACGTTGGCCTACGATGGGGAACAGTTTGTCGGGCTGGTGCTGTACTGGGAAGCGTCAGATTTTATCTATGTAGAGCATTTCTGCATCCTGCCGGAGCTACGGAACCGGCACTACGGGCAGCGCATCCTTGCGGCGCTGAGTAAGCAGAACAAGACCATCATTCTTGAGATCGACCCGCCGAAAGATGAGATCTCCGTGCGGCGAAAAGGCTTCTATGAGCGCTGTGGGTTTGCGGAGAATCCCTATCCGCACGTTCATCCACCCTACCATAGAGGAAACCACGGACACGAACTGGTGGTCATGTCCTGCCCGGAGAGGATCACGCCGGAAGCATATGCGGCGTTCAGCAAATATCTGAACGACGAAGTGATGCGGGATGCATTTTAGAGATCGACGCAGAAAAGATATCTGAGCTTTTGCAGCCCTGTGGACCTGTGATTTGCCCGATTTTTCGGAGTATGGGCCGGACACTTACTTTGCCGGTCGGGAGCCAGACTTTATACCGCTGCACCCCATCGGCTCTGCATTTCGGCAAAGCGTGTGGGAAATCATCTTGCAAATTCTCTACAGGCCGACCACGGCCTACGGTGAGAGCGCACAGCAGCTTGCTGTAAAGCAAGGCCTGTCCCAAATGTCCGCACAGGTGGTGAGCGGCGCGGAATGAGATATTCATCATCTGGAATGGGAGCATAAGAAGATCATTATGGACAAAAAAAGAAATCTACAAATTTTTGACGGAACGGAATATTCCGTATGAGGTGACCGAGCACAAAGCGGTGTTCAACATGGAAGTGATCACCGTAAAGGGTGACAAACGTGTGGATCTGAAGGAGTTCCGCCGACTGTACGGCCTTCGGGCGCTCTCCTTTGCGTCGGCTGACGATCTGCTTCACATCATGGGGCTGACGGCCGGTTCGGTTACACCGCTTGGCCTTTTGAATGATGCAGAGCATCGCATCCATTTTTCGCCACGCACCTTCATTGGTGCGCGGCGTTTTTTTATGGGAGGATAGAGGAATTCTTGAGAATGGGCTGCCGGGTATCGTATTCAATATCTGGCGGTACCTGCTTATTGACAAAAAGCTCTTAGAAGAATAAAATAAATGCAGTTATCAATAAACAAATTTATTTTTTGGAGTAGCACTATGCCGGCTAAGAAACAAGTCCCAAAAGAAAAAATTTTAAGCGCCGCGCTGAAGCTGCTGCGGGAGCAGGGGTACGACGCCGTGAACCTCAAGCAGCTTGCCAGCGCGCTGGGCTGCTCCACCCAGCCGGTGTACCTGTCCTTTTCCGGGATGGAGGAGCTGCGCGGGGAACTGATCCCCCTGGCCGTCGCGGAATTTGAGCGGTACATGAAGGCCGGAAGCGAAGACGGCGTGATCTGCCTGTACGGCATGCGCTATATCGCCTTTGCCAGGGAGGAACCGCGGCTGTTCTGCTTCCTGTTCATGCGGCCCAACGCCTTTGCGGAGATCCGGCAGGCGCTGCTGCCTATGGTCGAGCGCTCCATCGAGAAGCTGATGGCCGCCTACCGTATCGACCATGCGGAAGCGGACATGCTGCACGACCAGATGTGGATGCACGCCCACGGCATCGCGTCCATGGTGGCGACGGATTTCTGCGATTGGGACATGGCGAAGGTGGAACGGATGCTGGCGGCGTGCAAGCGTGCTTTTACGCAGAAATACGAGGCGTGAGATGTTTTCAAGCAAAGACCTGCGAGATTTGATTATTCCGCTGTTTATCGAGCAGTTTCTTTTGATGTTTGTAGGCATCGCCGACACATTCGTGGTCAGCTTTTCCAGCGAGGCGGACGTATCAGGCGTGTCGCTGGTCACGTCCTTCAACACGGTACTGATCTTCCTGTTCACGGCGCTTTCTTCCGGCGGCGCGGTCATCATCAGCCAGTACATCGGCAGCAAAAACGAGAAAGCGGCGTCTCGTTCCGCCGGACAGCTTCTGATGCTCTCCGCCGTCGTTTCCGTGCTGCTGGCGGCGCTGATTTTGCTGTTCCGCACCCAGCTTCTGCGGCTGCTGTTCGGCAGCATCGAGGCGGATGTGATGGCGGCCTGCGAATCCTATCTCTGGATCACCACGTTGTCCCTGCCGTTCCTCGCCATCTACGACGCAGGGGCGGCGCTGTGCCGCAGTATCGGGAAAACCGACGTGACCATGAACGTTTCCATCGTTGCCAACGTCATCAACGTGGCCGGTAACTGCGTGGGCGTTTTTGTGCTGAATTTAGGCGCGGCAGGCGTTGCGTGGCCGTCGCTGCTCTCCCGCATGTTGTCTGCCGCAGCGGTGACGGTCTATTGCTTCCGAAAGCAGAACCCGGTGAGGTACAGGTGGGCGGATATATGGGCGTGGGACGGCGAACTCCTCAAAAAAGTCATGGGCATCGCGCTGCCCAACGGCGTGGAAAACGGCGTTCACCAGTTGGTGAAGGTGGCACTTTCCAGCATGGTGGCCCTGTTCGGCACCTATCAGATCGCCGCCAACGGCGTGGCCCAGAGCATCTGGTCGCTGGCGTCCATTATGGGCCTTGCCATGGCGCCGGTGTACACCACCGTCATCGGCCAGTGCATGGGGGCGCGGGACATCGACGCCGCCAATTTCTATTTCAAAAAACTCAATAAGATCACGCTGGTGCTGTCCATCCTGTGGAACGCCCTGATCTTTGCCATCACGCCGCTGATCGTCCGCTACTCCGCCATCTCGCCGGAGGCGAAAGAGCTGGTGATCTGGCTGGTGCTCATCAACAACATCTTCAACGGCCTTGCCTACCCCTTTGCCGGTTCACTGGGCAACGGCCTGCGGGCAGCGGGCGATGTCAAGTTCACCATGCTCGTGTCCATCTCCCTGACCATTGGGGCGCGGCTGCTGTTCTCGGCGCTGTTCGGACTGTGGCTGGGCTGGGGCGTTATCGGTGTGGCCGTCGGCATGAGCATCGATCTTGTGTTCCGCGGTGCGATCTTCCTGTGGCGGCTGCGGTCGCAGAAATGGACGCAATTCCAGGTGATCTAAAAAAGCAAGTCTGATCAAATCTGTCAATTCCACCGGCATATCCGGTCAGACTACCGTTGGTGCCGACCACGCGATGACAGGGAATGATCACGGGCAAAGTATTTTTGCCCGTCAAACCATAGGCCGGTCAAACAGATCTCATCCGCCGCCAACAGAATACCGCCCAGCGGGGAATCGTAATGCTGCACATATGTCATGGCGTATCCTCCTTTATTACTTTGACGGATAGCCCTTCATCTCCGGTATTGCTCCGCCGGAAACCGCCCACAGATACAGACTGGCCACGCTGCAATCCCCGTTGGATAGCCAAATCGTCGTAGCTGAAAATATCCGGCCGCTGCAAGCAAGCTCGGTTTCTCCATATGTAAAATACACTTCCGTCTTACCTTTTGCGCATTTTGTCAATTACGATATCATTATATCGTAATTGAACGAGCGATCCTATCGGCGGTAATGAATCAACAAAGCCAGGACTGCTGCAAACAAAGGGACGATCCCACTTTCACAAGGTTTTGCATATGGATCTGGTGGTTTTGTTGAACAAATGGTGGTGACGTGATATAATTAAATAGTAATACAAAAGAAACGGAGACTCCTATGCGGAACGAGAGACTACTCATTGATATGCACGTCCATCTGGCCCGGTACGAGGTACTGTCCGACAGCACGCGGGAGTGGTTCATCACCCTGTACCCCTCCGAGGCCGCCTATCAGGCGGTATGCGACGCCAACGCCTCGCCGGAGGATTTCTGCGCCATGCTGGCGGAAAGGGGCGTGGATTACGCCGTGATCCTGGCGGAGGATACCCCTGCCGTCACCGGTGTGGCAGATAACAAAATGGTGGCGGACTTCTGCAAGGGGCACCCCCAGTTGCTGCCCTTCTGCACCTTCGACCCGTTGAAGGAGCGGGATATGCCCCGGCATCTGCGGCAACTGGCGGCGGAGGGCTTCCGTGGCGTGAAGCTATACCCTACCTATAACTTCTTCTATCCAAACGACCCCATGATGTACCCGCTGTACGAGACCGCCTAGGAACTGGGGCTGCCAGTGATGTTCCACACAGGGCTGTCGGTGTTCAAGGGTTCGCGGCTGAAGTATGGCGACCCCATCTTCTACGACGACATCGCGGTGGATTTTCCGGAGCTGAAGATCATCATGTGCCACGGCGGGCGGGATTGCTGGTACAAGGAGGCTTTTACGGTGGCGCGGCTGCACAAAAATGTGTATATCGACGTGGCGGGCCTGCCGCCCAAGAAGCTGCTGACATATTTTCCTATAAAGTGTGCAATCCCAAAAATGTGAAAGAGCGGCACGCATTGCGTGCCGCTCTTTCGCATAAGGTTCAGAGAGAAAGCAAACGATCATTTTATCGTATCACACGGGTTTTGACCGGTATTCTGTCCTCGTGGGCTTTCGGCATGGAGACCCGGAAATTCCACCGCATCGTCGCTCTGGCTGCACGTCTGGTGCGCTTCGCATGGTGCGATCTCCAGCCCGTCTCCTTCGTTGCCGTGGGCGGTAATGTGGAAGCACACGCCGTCCATCTGCCGGATCAGTTCCTGATCGGGTACGACCTGACGCACCTGCTCCTCATTTCCCAACACACAGACGATGTCGGAGCCGAAATAGGCTTCCAGAGGGCGCACGCCTGCAGTTCGCCCTGCTTTTCCACCGTCAGCCGTCCGCTGAGTGTATCAAACGCCACGGTTTTCAGCTCCGGCTCTACAAAGCGGGTGATGACATAGGCGGTGTCCAGCGTGTCGGCCCATTGGCTGCCCCAGGTGATCTGGGCCTTCTGGGAGAAGCACCCCAATATCCAGATCGTGCTGCATCAGGGGGACTATTCCAGCATCCAGGAGTGGATACGCAACGGCGCGGTGGACTTCGGCTTTGTGAATCCACAAGCGGTGAAGGGATTGGAGACAATGGTGATCAAGTCCGGAGAGTTCCGGGCTGTCGTACCCCCCGGACATCCGCTGGCGGTGAAAGAAGCGGTGACGCTGGAGGACTTGGCGGGGGAGCCGTTTCTGCTGCTGGAGGGCGGCGTATACAGTGAGCCGGAGGAGGCCTTTGCCGCCGCCGGGATCGTCCCTGACGTTAAGCTCCGCGTTCACGACGACTACTCCATCCTGTCCATTGAACCGCCCATCATCCGCACACTGGCCGTTGCCACCAAGGATCGCCGTACCCTGCCGCTGGCGGCCAGAGTGTTTATCGATGAACTGATGACCCAGCGGGAGACGCTGCTGTGAGGATTGTGAACGATATTAGTTGTCCAGTGAATTATACAACAAGGACTGACACGCAATGCGTGTCAGTCCTTGCATATATGAGATTATGGAAAAAAACCGAATCGTTACCGCAGCACGGTGCCGTCGGCCAGGGTGATGGTATAGCCGTTGAAGTTGATGGTGCCGCTGTTGGTCAGGCTGGTGATGACGCAGTCGCCGGTCAGCGTCCAGGTGCAGCCGCTCTCAATGGTGACCACGGCGTTATTGCTGACTGCCGTGCCGTTCTGGGCGTTGTCCACGATGTTGATGGTGCCGGTGAAGCTGCTGCCGCCCGTCAGCTTCATGTTCAGCGTGGAGATGGTGTCCACCACGATATCGCCGTTCAGGGTCTGGCCGTCGGCGGTAAACTCCACCTGTGCGCCGTTGCTGCCCGCGGTGCCCCAGCCATGGCTGGCGGAGTTGCCCACCACCCGCAGCAGCGCGCCGTCGGTGTCCTCATTCTGAATGGTGACGCCGCTGAGGGTCAGCACGCAGTGGGTATTGGTGACGTAGATCATGTCGCCGTTCTTGCCGGTCAGCGTGCCGCCGGTCATGGAGAAGGTGGAGGTGCCCACATCCGCGTCGCCGCTCATGGACTGATAGATCATCACATTGTGGACGTTCTCCTCGGAGCTGCTGCCCTTGGTGTCGCTCATGTTGCCGGTAACGGTGCAGTTCTCCAGCGTGATGGCGTTCTTGCCCTCGATCACCAGCGCCTCGGAGTTGTTGGCGGTCAGAATGGCGTTCTTCACGGTGATGTCGGCGGTGGAGTACACGGCGGGGGAGTTGTAGCCGTTGGACACATAGCTGCCGCCGTCCACATTGACGGTGCCGCCGCCCCGGTCGGAACGGATGGCCGCCGAGGAATTGCCGGAGGTGCTGACCACCAGATTCGTGGCGTTGGTGGTGCCGCCGTCGGTGGTCTGGATGCCGCCGGAGTTATCGGCGGTGGTGGTGATCATGGATTCCGAGATGTTGACGGTGGTGTCGGTGCCGTAGCTGAACACGCCGTTTCCGTTCTGGGCCGAGGAGGTGACCGTGGCATTGGTGATGGTCACATTCGCCCCGTTGGTGGCCAGCAGGGCGGCGTTGACGCCGTAGAAGTCGCCGTTCTCCGTGTTGGAGGTGGCTCCGGCGCTCTTATCCACAGTGATGCCGTCCAGCGTCACTGTGGCGCCATCCACCCGCAGGGCATTCTCATCGTCGCCGGTGGAGGTGTAGGTGACATCGGTGTACGTACCATCCTCGCTGATGGTGTTGGCGCTGCTGCCCTGGGTCACCTGACTGCTGCCGCCGAAGCCGCCGCCCATGCCGCCGGAGACGATCTCCACGGTGGCGGCGCTGCCGCTGTCGTCAAAGGTCACCTGCACCACGTCGTCCACGGACAGATCCGTGGCGGAGACGGTCTCGCCGTTTTTCACGATGGCGGCGTCGGTGATGTCGATGGTCAGCGTCTCGCCGCTCTCGGTGAAGCTGCTGCCGCCCATGCCGCCCTCCGGCATGTCGGGAGGCGTACCGTCAGGTTGACCGTTTTCGCTGTTTTCCGGCATTTCCGGCGGCTGGCTGTCATTGGACTGGCTGCTGTCGCCATCGGGCTTTTCCGGCGGCTGCTGGCCGCTCTGGTTATCGTCGGCGGTATCCTCCGGCTTATCCGGCGGGGTACCGGTGGGCTGATCGCCGGTCTGACCGTCGCTGGGCGTCTCCGGCGGCTGCTGGCTGTCACCGCCGGGTGCGGCGTCCTCTGTCAGCTCACCCAGCGCCAGCGTCACGGTCGTGCCCTCCAGCGTAGTGACCTTTCCGGTGATGGTCTGGCCCGCGTAAGTGGTATCCGCCTTTGCGCCGCAGGCCGCCAGCGACAACAGCATAGCGCCTGCGCATAAGATCGATACGAGCTTTTTCATGAAAATGACCTCCTTCGTCATGTATGGTTATGGAGAAAAAGGAAACAGCTTTGCTTCTCTTACTGTGGCTGTATCATACCGCCGCTTCCTAAAGCGGACTTAAAGGAACGGGCGTTTTTTCAATTTTGTGCGACTTCTTTTCCCGGCAGGGTAACGAGAAAGACCGTGACCTCCGTCTCACCGCCAAGTCTGACGGCGTGGAGCCGGACAGAGTGACGGTCTGAGCGTTGACTTAGACTGCCTTGACATACAAAAAGGACTGACACGCGTTTTGCGTGTCAGTCCTTTTTGTATGTATGGAATTTGGGGAGAAAAGATGGTCGTTTGTGATTGTCTTACGCGGCGGCGTGGGCATTGCGGCGGGTGGCATGCTCCTCGTAGTCCAGCTCCAGCAGACCAGCCTTACCGGCGGCCCAGGCGGCCACGGCGCCGAACACCACGGGCAGGTAGTAACCAGCCTGACGGATGGGCTCGTCAGCGGCGGTCATCAGGAAAGAGGTCGCGACCACCAGAACGAGAGAGACAATAGCGGTCAGGATGTAAGTGTTGATGTTCTTCATGGTAGATTCCTCCTTAAAGATTGTTTTGTATTTTGATTGGTTTGGGGTTGTTTTCCTTTTGTGATTATATCGTAGAATATTTAACAGGAAAAGTAAAGCTATGGAATATTACAACGGGTATTAGTGTTGCTGATAGAACACTTTACTTCTTCGCGCCCTCTACGGCGGCGGTCTTGGCGCTCAGATCCTCGCACAGGTCACGCTGGGCAAACTCCGGATTGCGGGGCAGCGTCAGGTCAAAGCGTTCGATCTGGTTGACCTTCACCGTCAGGTGATCGGCGGACAGGCCCAGAATGTGGCCGCCCTGGGTCTTGTCGCCGCTGAGGTAGTGGAAGTGCCAGCCCGGCAGGTTGATGCCGTTCACATACCGGGGACACCAGACGGCGATGACGGTGCCGTAGGTGTTGGCAAAGTGGAACTCCCGCTGGTTCTTGGCCACCTCGGACAGGGTAGGATAGGGCTTCTGGCAGGCAAAGCAGCTACGGACGTGCATGGTCTTGAACTCACCGGTGGCCTTGATCATGTAAAAGATGTTTTGGTTGCCCGCTACATAAGGTGCTAACGCTTTCTTCATGGCTTCGATGTCCGCGATATCCCGCAGCTCCACGGTGGGAACGCTCTCATCGAACTTGGCCACCGTGCCGAAGGCCACGCCGTCCTCCGGCTTCATGACGACCACCTTGCCGTCCGCGGTGGCCTTGTAGGCCACGCCGTCCTCGAAAATGGCCTCGCCGTCCAGTCCGGTGTAGGTGCCGATACCGGTGTCGGCGTGGTGAAGGAAGTCCTTCACGCTGACGGTCTCATCAAAATTGCCCAGCATCAATGCGTTCAGTGTGGACGCCTGGATCAGTGTTTTCATATGTACACACTCCTTTTTGCGAATCGGTATA
>CAKTZN010000034.1 GCA_934635545.1 uncultured Oscillospiraceae bacterium
AACACGGTGCACTGGGCGGTGATGGGAATCACGTTCTTGGCCGTCAGGGACAGGTTGGAGAACTCCGGCAGGCTCATCTCAAAGCTGCGGGCCATGGCCTCGTAGAAGCGGCCGGTACCGGCAGCGCACTTGTCGTTCATGGCGAAGTTCTTCACAGTGCCGTCGGTGTCCACGCTGATGCCCTTCACGTCCTGGCCGCCGATGTCGATGATGGCCTTGACAGAAGGATCGGTGACGTGGACGCCCATGGCGTGGCAGGAGATCTCGGAGATATTCTCGTCGGCGAAGGGCACCTTGTTGCGGCCGTAGCCGGTGCCGATCAGGTACGTCAGTTCCTCGGAGGACTTGAGGCCCACCTTGTTCAGAACCTCCTCCATAGCCATTTTTGCGCTGACCTCGGAGTTGATCTTGCTGCGGATGGTGGTATCGGCGCAGATCTTGCCGTTTTCATCTAAGATAACTGCCTTGGTGTAGGTGGAGCCTACGTCGCAGCCGCCAAAATATTTCATGTCGTATTACTCCTTTATTGATAGATTCAAGAGATAGGCTTACATGCAGATGTCGTCGTCGAACTCCAGCAGGGAGGGATCCACAGGCTCCGCCTTCATGACGGTGCGCATATACTCGTTGACCTTGCCGCGCATGGTCTTGCGGGACACGGTACGGGGATCCATCAGGTCGTGCTCGATCCAGATCATGTGGCGCTTCTGCTCACGGGCCTGGTCGTCCAGGATGCCCTGCAGCGTCGCCATATTCTTGCAGGCCACGTTCTGGTACATGATGATGATGTCAACGTTCCAGGCCTCGCACTGGCGCCACAGCTCGTCCACCACGTTGCGATAACCGCCGTTGGTGTGACGGCGCATGACCATGCGCTCGTACAGACGGGCCAGATCCATCAGGGCCTTTTCCTTGTCCTCGGTCTCCAGGGGCTTTGTGAAGTTCAGGGACTCCATTTCCACCAGGATGTCCACGCCCCAGCAGTTGGCCAGCCAGTTGGAGAAGTTGGCATAGTAGTGGGCGGGGCAGGACCACACGATGCCGCGGTACTTCATCTTGCCGCGCCAGGCCTCCTCGCCACGGTCGTAGGCTTGCAGCATCAGCTTGTTGACCTTCTTGCAGGTCTTCATCACGCGGGGATCGGCGCCGCCGTCCATCTCGTAGTTCCACTTGCGGAACAGCTCGTAGCAGGGGCCGAGGATCTGGGGCTTGGCGGTCTTATTGACCTCCCACTTCTCCAGCTCGTACTTGGTCTCCTCATTGAACCGCTTCATGGCGGTGAAGTAGGCGTCCCAGCTCCACTTGGCGCCGGTTTGCTCCTCCACGAACTTGATGCAGGCCTTGATATCCTCGGCGGCGTCCTCCACCGTCTCCTCGTACTCATAGCGGACGGGGAAGGTCAGGTGGAACACAGGCAGGTCGGGGAAGCGGCGGGACATATAGCTGGAGGCCATGGTGGAGCCGTCGCAGGGCATGGAGGAGGAGATGAAGCACTTGCCCATATGGGGCAGGGCGTCGATGACCAGCGCGCCGCACTCGGAGGAGGGCACCGGGCAGGTATCGGCGGGCAGGCCGAAGGACTCCACCGCGTCGATATAGGGCACGCAGGTCAACTGGTCGATCTCGGACACCAGGAACACGGGCATGAGCTGATAGGGGATACCCAGCAGGTCGGGGAAGCCCGCCATGATCTGGCCCATGGTCATCTCATCAAACAGCACGACCTTCTTATTCAGCTCGGCACTGTTGCCGTTCTTCTTATCGCACTTGGCCAGGAACACCAGATTCTCGGCCACATAGCGGAAGATGTCATAGATCATCAGGTGGCTCATCTTCAGCGCGCGGCCCCGCTGACCCATGGTGTTCTTGTCCATGAAGCTGACGCAGCAGATGTAGGAGATCATCCAGCGGTAGTAGAGGGTGGTGTTCAGGGCGGGCACCAGATCCTTGGAGAAGGTGGCCAGCAGCATGCCCCACATCTTCAGCCAGCCGGCGAAGTCGATGGCGGTGCTCTCCAGGCCGCGCCACTCGCGGCGGACGGTGACCATGTCGCCCTTGCGGTACAGGTCGCCCAGGCGCTTTTCGCCGTTCAGCAGCAGATCCTTCCGCTCCTCGCAGGTCATGGTGCAGATGTCCTTGACCTCGCGTGCCACGCGGCGGCCGTCGTCCTTGATGCACTCCCACTGGCGGCGGAAGAAGGCCTTATAGTCGGCCTCCCTGGCCATACCGGCGATGATGCCGCCCACTTCCTTCAGGTTCTCCAACTGGGCCTTCAGATCCATATTATCCTTGGCCTTGAAAAAGGCGGGATTGGGATACTTGTTGTTCTTCTTGGCCATTATTTGCTACCTCCGTTCTTCTGGATGCGCTTGATCTCCAGCGACTCCACGAACGCCTGGAAGCGGGTACGGAGCTGACCGGAGGAACGGGCGTTATAGGGACGGTCGATGGACAGCACGGGCCAGCCCATTTCGGTGGACATGATGTGGCTGGCCAGCGCACGCTCGAAGCCCCAGTAATCACAGAACTTCATCTGCTCGTAGATGATGCCGTCGGCGTTGTACTCACGGGCCAGACGGTCGGCGGTCTGGCGGCGCTGGGCCACCTTTTCGTCGCTGATGTAGCGGGCGCACTCGCTGACCTCCATGTAGTGGCGGCAGATCTGATCCAGCGCGGGCTCATCGTCGTTGAGCTCGATGACCTCGCGGCCGGGGGTAGAGCCGAAGCAATAGCGGTCGGACACCACCAGGGCGCCGCAGTCCTCAATCAGCTTGGTGAGGCTGGGATCGTCGATCTCGCTGCCCACCACAGCCACCTTGGCACGGAAGGCGGGCTTTTCATCGGGCTGGCGGTGCTTCAGCTCCTCCAGCGTCTCGCGCAGGTAGGGGAGGATCAGGTACTTGGGACAGGTATAGGTCACCAGGTTCAGCACATGGAACTCATAGCCGGTGATCACGGGATTCTCCGCCTTGCGCATCTGGCCGATCTCGGAGATGATGCGGCAGACCTCGTTGTGCTCCTTCACGGCCTTGCGGATGGCCTTGTCGGAGGTGTCCACGCCGTAGTTCTTCTCCATGATATCCAGCAGGCGGATGCGCATCTGCTTGGTGTAGTGGCGCACGGAGTAGTCCACCACCTTATAGGGCATGTCGGTGTGGGTGACGAAGAAGTTGGGCTTCTCGTTCATTTTCAGCAGCTCAAAGTGCTCGTAGAAGCGGTTCATCATGGAACACGCATCCACGCCCGCCAGGCCGTCCAGGAAGTTGTAGCCGCCCTCGATGCCGCGCTCTACCAATGCCCGGGCATACTCGCAGGTATAGTTGGACATGTAGTAGGTGGCGATGTCGATGGAGCCGGTCCGGGGCGCCCGCAGACGAACGGAGAAACAGTTTCCCACGTTCAGCAGTACCTCGGGAATGTGGAAGCAGGTGTAACCGATGGCCAGCTTGCCGTCGGCTTTCGCCTTTTCCACCAACTCGTTGTCGGCGTTTTCCAGCAGGTTTTCAAAGTAGATCAAATGCTTCAGGTCTCTCAAGTTGTCAACACCTCTCTCCTAGATTTTCAAAGGATCTCCAGTTTTGTCAGCGCTTCCCTTGCGCCGTGCATAATGGGGGAATCGTCGGGCAGATCAAACACACTCTTACCTTGAATATCATTTGCGGCGTGGCTGGCGTCGCCGGGGATATAGGCCAGCACCTCCGCGCCCTCGATATGGATGCAGGGGATCATGCTCTCGTCCATGACACGGTTGACGATGGCGCCGCAGCGCTGGTACATCACCAGCTCGTCCGCCACACGCTTGATGGTGTCGATGACCTGGGTGCCCTTGCGGCTGGGGTCGGTGATCAGCACCAGATGGGTGACCTTCTCCATCACCCGGCGGTTGATCTGCTCGATACCGGCCTCGCCGTCAATGACCACATAGTCGAAGTCCCGGCTCAGCAGGCCGATGACCTCCTTCAGATAGGCGTTCACCTTACAGTAGCAGCCGGCGGTCTCCGGCCGGCCGATGGCCAGGAAGGAGAATTTCTGCTGCTCCACCATGGTGTCAAAAATGCGGTAGCGGGCCTCGCTGAGCAGCTCGATGGCCTCTCTCGGCGCGCCGTCCTCTACCGACGCCACGATGCTCTTGCGGATGTCGTCCAGCGTCTCCTTCACCTCGACACCCAGCGCGGTGGAGAGGCCCACGGCGGGGTCGGCGTCGATGGCAAGGATCCGGCTGTCGGGATAGACCTCCGTCAGCAGGCGGACAAAGGCCGCCGAAATCGAGGTCTTTCCCACGCCGCCCTTACCGGCCACGGCAATGATCTTGGGTTCTCTGTTCAATGGTCACCACACGCCCTTTCTTTCCGATGTACGCCGCGCACAGAAAATGAACGTTACTATACAAAAGGAAAAGTTTTTGTGCATTATTACTATTTTTCTAATATCATTCTACCACGAAACACAGCAAGTTGCAATGAAATAATTCCATTTTTTGCACTTTTTTTGTTGATTCTGAAAAGATATTGTGATATGCTATTTTTGTAAGTGAATCCTGCCGCGGGCAGGCGATAACAGGAAAGTGAGGGAATATCATTGAAAAAAGACGCATTAGTTCAGCAGCTAGTCAATAGCTACGGAAACTGGGTTCGTACCGATTGCGAGAATCGCGAGGGCGGTACGTCGCGGATGACCAAGGCGTATTATCCGTATACCTCCCTGTTTTCCCCCATTCAGATCAATAAGCTGACGGTGAAGAACCGCCTTGTCATGGCCCCTATGGGCAACTGCCAGATGGCCGAGGAGAGCGGCCGTCCCAATGACAAGATGCTGCAGTACTTCTTCGCCCGTGCCGAGGGCGGCATCGGTCTGCTGACCACCGGCCTGATCCCCATCAGCCACCACATCGACGCCTCCGTCACTGAGAAGGGCAACTATTCCTACTTCCCCCGCATCGACGGCACCCGCACCAACTTCATGGGCTGGCGCGACCTGGCCCAGGGCGTTCACGCCCGCGGCAGCCGCATCTTCATCCAGCTCACTCCCGGTCTGGGCCGCGTGGGCAATCCCCAGTGCCTGCTGACCAAGTTCCAGTTCCCGGTGTCCGCCTCTGTGAATCCCAACTTCTATCTGCCTGACGTGCCCTGCCGTCCCCTGACGGATCTGGAGTGCGACCGCATCATCAAGAACGCCGGTCAGGCCTCTATCGACGCCAAGACCATGGGGCTGGACGGCGTATATCTGCACGGCCACGAGGGCTATCTGCTGGATCAGTTGACCAGCCCCGCCTTCAACCGCCGCAAGATCGGCAAGTACGCCGACTGGCAGCGCTTCGGCATTGAGCTGATCAAGACCATCCGCAAGCGCGTGGGCCCCTATTATCCCATCATGTACCGTATCGACCTGAGCCTGGCGCTGGAGGAGACCTACGGTGAGCGCATGAACACCGTCAAGACCCTGAAGCACTTCAAGAACGGCCGCTCCATCGCCGATACCCTGAACTATATGGAGAACCTGGTGAAGGCCGGTGTCGATATGTTCGACGTGGATATGGGCTGCTATGACAACTGGTGGCTGCCCCATCCCCCCGCAGGCATGCCCGCAGGCTGCTTCCTGGATGTCAGCAAGGTGGCCAAGGAGTATTTCGCCGCCCGCGGCATCAAGTCCAACGTGGGTGTGGAAGTACCCATCGTGGCCGTCGGCAAGCTGGGCTATCCCGACATCGCCGAGAAGGCGCTGCGTGACGGCAAGGCCGACATGATCATGCTGGGCCGTCCCGTGCTGGCCGATCCCGACTGGTGCAACAAGGCCTACGCCGGTAAGGTGGAGGAGATCCGCCCCTGCATCGGCTGCCAGGAGGCTTGTGTCAATGAGTTCGTGGAGGGCGGCCATCCCCAGTGCGCCGTCAATCCCCGCACCGGCTTCGAGGATGTGCTGCCCGCCATCCCCGCCAAGGCCGAGAAGGTCAAGAAGATCGCTGTGGTTGGCGCAGGCTGCGCCGGTCTGAACTTCGCCATCACCGCCGCGCAGCGCGGCCACAAGGTGGAGGTCTTTGAGAAGTCCGACAAGATGGGCGGCAAGATGCACGCCGCCGGCGCGCCCCTGAGCAAGTACGAGCTGAAGAACTACATGGATTGGCTGATTGCCCAGGTAGGCAAGACCGAGGGCGTTACCGTTCACCTGAACACCGCCGTGGACAACGATCTGCTGAAGAAGGGCGGCTATGACGCCGTGGTGTTCGCCAACGGCAGCCGCGAGGGCGTGCCTCCCATCCAGGGTCTGGACACCGTCCGCCACATCGACGCCATCCATCTGCTGACCCATCCCCAGGAGCTGGCCGATACCGACAAGAAGATCATCGTCATCGGCGGCGGCGCTGTGGGTCTGGAGACCGCCTATTGGCTGGCCACCGAGAAGCAGCGGAAGGTCACCTGCCTGGAGATGCTGGAGCACTTCGAGGAGGGCGCCTGCACCGCCAACCGCGGCCATCTGATCCACTACTTCGAGGCCGACGGCGGTGAGCTGGTGAACTGCGCCCGGGTGCTGCGCATTGAGGACGGCCATGTGATCGTGGCCCACAACCGCTCCAAGGCTGTGCCCGATCCCTACTGCACCTGGTCTCCCATCATCCCCAAGAACATCGAGAACCCGCTGGCTCCCAAGATGACCAACGAGGAGTACATCGAGCAGTATGACGCCGACCTGATCGTGATGGCCATCGGCGCCAAGGGCGATGACCGTCCCTTCCTGGCCGCCCAGGCCGCCATGGTTGCCCCCGAGGTTCACAACATCGGCGACAGCTACAACACCGAGAAGCCCGGCAATATGTGGCAGTGCACCAAGGCTGCCTACAACCTGGCGATCCGCATCTGATACATTTCTGCCATATTTGAGAAAGCCTTCCCAAACGGGAGGGCTTTCTTTTTTCGTCACCGCTGCGGGGCGGGGGACATAAGATGGGATAGAGCCTGAGCAGGGAGGAGGGAACCACATGAGAGGGAGCGGAGAGCATTGCCTGGGGATCTGCGCGCTGGCGCTGGGACTGGGGATCTTTATCGCCGCCGTGTTTCCGGTGGGGTGTCTGATGTTTCTGGTGGCCTTCCTGCTGATCGCCTGTGGTATCGCGTGCTTGAGAAGGAGGTAGGTGCAAGGTGAAGATCATCGTCTGGAAGGCGCCCAAAATGCTGCGGGGCCTGCTGCGGAGCATTTTCGGCATGAAGGAATAAACGGCGGAGCGCCCTCATACAGTGGACTAACAATACGGTATAGAGAGGGCTGGACATATGGAATTGGGCTTGCAATTTGACAGTATTTTCTGCTATGAGGCCACCGGCGGCATCACCGCCGCCCACGAGGAGGCGCTGGAGACGGCGATCCCGGAATACTGCCCGGACATCGCCCGGATCGTGGACACGGCGGGCCAACTGACCATCCGGGAGAAGCTGCTTTCCGAAAGCCGCTGCACCGTCTCCGGCAGCGTGAAGGTGACGGTGCTGTACACCTCCGAGGAGGTGGAGGGACTGCGGAGCCTGACCATGTCGGTGCCGTTTTCCTGCGTGGTGGAGGATCGGGCGCTGGAAAAGTGCGGCGCCGTCAGCGTAAGGGGCCGCGTGCTGCTGACCGAGGGACGCACGGTCACATCCCGCAAGCTGTATCTGAAGGTGATGCCAGAGATCACCGTGACCGGCTATCGTCCGGTGAAGCGGCAGTTCTCCTGCAGCGCGCAGGAGGAGCCCACCGTGCGGAAGCGGTGCCGTCAGTTGCCGCTCTCCCTTTTGAGTGCAGTAACCGAAAAGGGATTTTCCTTCACAGATGAAGTAACGCTGGACGGCAGCGCCGCGGCGGAGGATCTGCTGCTTTACCGGCTCTGTCCGTCAGTTTTATCGGCCCATCGGCTGGGCAACAAGCTGATGGTAAAGGGCGAGATGGCGCTGTACGCCATCTATCGGGACGGGGCGCAGGGGCTGCGGCAGTACAGCGGCTCTCTGCCGTTTTCCCAGATCCTGGACGCGGCGGAACTGCCGGAGGAGGCGGACTATGTGCTGACGCCCACCGTGGGCGAGGTGGATGTGCGCATCCTGCGGACGGACACCGGCTGCGGCTTCGGGATCACGGCCCATGTGGACGTTCTGGTGCGGGCGTATCAGCAGCGCACCGTCACCTATCTGGAAGCTCTGTACAGCACACGGTTTGACACCACTCTAGAGCGGCAGGAGATGGCGATCCCCACGGCGGCGCCGCCCCGGACGCTCTCTCAGGAGGCGCAGCTCCGGCTGGAATTCGAGGGAGGGCAGCCCTTTATCAGCGTGACAGGGGTGGACTGCTCGCCGGTGGAGCTTACGCCGGGGGACGGCATCACGACGCTGCGTACCACGCTGCATGTCCGCCTGCTGTATCTGGATGAATCCGGCGCGCCGGTCAGCACGGAGCGCACGGCGGAGGTGTGCGGCGAGGTCAGCGAGATCAACGGCCCTGTGACGGTGGACTGCTGTCCGGCCACGCTGCAATTCTCCGGCGGCGCCTGTCAGGTGCGCCTCCCGGTGACGTTCACGCTGGGCTGCGCGGGAGAGCAGCGGTTCAGCAGCATCACCGCCGCCACGTTTGTGCCGGTGGAGAGCAAGAACGCCCCCAGTCTGATCCTGTGCCGCATGAGCAGCGGCGAGAGCCTGTGGGATATTGCCAAGCGCTTCCACACCGACGAGGAGGCCATCCGCGCCGCCAACCAACTGGAGAATGAGGAGGACGCGGCGCAATACATGCTTCTGATCCCGAAAATACGGTGAATAAACCGCGAAAAGAGCACCCAAATGGGTGCTCTTTTCCGCTATAAAACGGTACTGTCCGCTGCGCCGCCCATGGCGCTATGGCTTACGCTGTGGCGGGCGATGCGATCCTCCGGACAGGCGGCAAGGGCTGTTCTTGTCCAGACGGTGGCGTCGAAGGGCCGCAGATACATGGTGCGCTGGGTCAGGTCGTACATGACCTCGTATTGGGTATAGCCGTCCCGGTTTCCCACGGGCATGCCGTGGCCGTCCAGATGGCGGTAGTGATAGACGCCCTGATGGGGCGGCTCACGGACCGTGCCCAGGATCCCCGCGCCCAGGGGCAGCATCTGGGCGTCGTCGATGCCGCGGCCATCGTGGTTCAGGGCCTTCATGACCGCAAGACGGACAAAGCGGTCATAGGGTGCGTAGGATGCAGGCAGGTCACCGCTCCGGGTCATGTGGGGCGCGCTGGGGTCGCCTGTGATGGGGACGCCCTCCCACGCGGGCTGGCAGATGGGGCAGTCGTCGCCGCCCCGGTGCAGCTCCATGGACTGGGACAGGAACCAGCGGAGATTGTCCAACTGCAGGGGATAGGGCGGCGAGTTGGTCAGCACGCCGATGCTGTCCTCCCGATAGCATTGCAGGCAGCCGGGATGCCGGGGATCCACCGCCTCCAGCACCACCGTATCTCCGGCGGCGTCCACAAAGAAATAGTGCATGGTGGCGGGCAGCAGGCCGCCGTCCGCCGGAATGTGGGTGAGCTGTATCCGCCGCGCGGCACGGCATACCTCGGCCACGGTGCGGCAGGAGGCCAGCAGTGCGGTGACCAGCTCCATGCCCATCACGCCTGTGCGGCCCTCCGCGGCTGCCGGGACACTGGTGCCCTCCTCCAACAGCAGCAGGCCGCCGGTCAGGCCCTGGCTGTTGATGCCGTCCAGCAACCAGGTGTCCCGGTCGTTATAGGTGACGCCCAGCAGGGCATACCGGGCCTGCGCCGGGCCGCCGGCCAGCGGGATGGATTGCCGGGCAGGGAAGAACACCACATGGGCGCCGGCCTCCCACACGCTGGTGTGGAGATCGCAGGTGCGGAACCAATAGGCGCGGCCCTGCTTCGAGGTCAGGGACAGGCAGGAGCAGCTTGCGGGGAATTCGTGGATCACGCGGCTTTCAGACATAGTGACGCCTCCTTTTTCCGTAGTATATCCGAAAACGGGGCGGATATGAAAACATCCCGGCGGCATTGTGCCGCCGGGATGTATCGTAATTCGTATGGAAGCTTATTGCAGGACGCCGACACCGTTCATGATGATCTTTCCCGCCAGTTGGGCCATCTCCTCCGGCGTCTCCTTGGTGCCGTTGTTCAGCCAGGTCAGCGCCAGATTCAGGTTGCCGGACACGATAAAGGCGCAGAAATGCTCCAGCCGCTGCTTGTCGTCCGGGTAGAACCGGGAGAGGAAATCGTAGAGGAAGTCATCGTGCAGGATGCCGCAGATCCGCTGGCGATAGGCGATATCGCCGTTAGGCCCCAGCAGAACACGGCAGAGGTCGGCATTGTCCAGCACGAAGCAGTAAAGATCCGTCAGGAACGGATAGGAGCTGATTTCCGTATTGCTGGCGTGATGGCGGCACATGTCGGAAAGCCGCTCGGCCATTTCATCCTCCAGCCGCTGCAAAAGGTCGGAGACATCCTTATAGTGGATGTAAAAGGTACCGCGGTTGATGTCCGCCCGCTCGGCCAGCTCGCGGACAGAGATGTTTTTCTTGGCTTTTTCGCTCATCAGATCCATCAAAGCCAAGCGTAGCTGCTTCTTTGTCTTTTTGACCCGGCGGTCAACGCTCTCTTCTGGCATATTCATCGCTCCCATTATGTAATTTCTCTCTCACTCTCGTCACATCATACCATAGACGGCACCACGGATTCAACAACTTTTGACAAAAATACAGAAAAAATTTGGCATAGAAGCAGGCTCGTTCTCATATACATAGAAATAAAAACAGCAGCGGAGGGCGGTACTATGAATCAATCCACATGTATCTATCAGGACATGGCGGCGCGGACCCAGAACAGCGTGTATATCGGCGTTGTCGGGCCGGTCAGGACCGGAAAGTCCACGTTTATCAAGCGCTTTATGGAGACACAGGTGATCCCCCACATCGACAACGCCTATCGCCGTGACCGGGCCGTCGATGAGCTGCCCCAGAGCGGCTCCGGCCGCACCATCATGACCGCCGAGCCAAAATTCGTGCCGGAGGAGGCGGTGGAGGTCTCGCTGGAGGAGGGCGTCAGCTTCTCCGTGCGGATGATCGACTGCGTGGGGTACATGGTGCCCGGCGCAGTGGGGCAGTTTGAGGATCTGGCGCCCCGCATGGTCATGACCCCGTGGTACGACTATGAGATCCCCATGACGGAGGCGGCGGAGATCGGCACGCGGAAGGTGATCACGGATCACTCCACCGTGGGCATCGTAATCACCACCGACGGCACGGTGACGGATATCCCGCGGCAGGACTATGAGGAGGCGGAGGAGCGGGTCATCCGTGAGCTGCAGGAGATCGGCAAGCCCTTCGTGGTGCTGCTGAACTCCAACGATCCGGCAGGGGAGCGGGCCTGCGCCATCGCCGGTGAGATCGGGGCGAAGTACAACGTGAAGTGCATCCCCGTCAACTGCCTGACGCTGGACGAGGCAGCCATCACAGCGCTGATGCGGAGCCTGCTGTTTGAGTTCCCGCTGCAGGAGCTGGACCTCTATCTGCCAAGCTGGGTGGAGGCCCTTCCGGCGGAGCACCCCATCAAGAGCGGCATCTATCAGACGGTGCGGGAGAAGGCCCGGGCGCTGCACTGTATCCGGGAGCTGGAGGGCGCGCTGGGCGGTATGTGCGAGTGCGAGGCCGTCCAGACGGCGGCCGTCCGCAGCATCGACCTGGGCACCGGGCTGGCGGCGGCAGAGCTGCAGCTACCGCGGGGACTGTTCTATGACACGCTGAGTCAGCGCTCCGGCCTGACCGTCACCGATGACGGCGACCTGCTGGAGCTTCTCACGGAGCTGGGCCTGGCGCGGCAGGAGTACGAAAAAGTGGCGGAGGCTCTGCAGTCTGCCCGGGAGAACGGCTACGGCATCATGATGCCCAGCGTGGAGGAGCTGAATCTGGAGGATCCGGAGATCGTGCGGCAGGGAGGACGCTACGGCGTGCGGATGAAGGCCAGTGCGCCGTCCATCCATATGATCCGGGCGGATATCGAGACCACGGTGTCGCCCATTGTGGGCAACGAAAAGCAGTCGGAGGACATGGTGAACTATCTCCTGCAGGAGTTCGAGGGGGACACCAGCAAGATCTGGAACTCCAACATCTTCGGCCGCAGCTTCCACGAGATCGTGGGGGAGGATCTGCAGGCCAAGCTGAAGCGGATGCCGGCGGACGCCCAGGTGAAGCTGCGGCAGGCGCTGGAACGCATCATCAACGAGGGCGGCGGCGGACTGATCTGCATTATATTGTAAAGGGTAAGTAAAAGGCGGGCAAAGCCCGCCTTTTGCCTTGCCATCAACGACAAGACGTGCTATGATAGAGAAAAAGCAATCCAAGGAGGAATCGCTATGCTGCTGGCCATCGATATCGGCAACTCCAATATTTCCGTGGGGCTTTTCAGCAAGGAGCGAAAGCTGCATTTCCTGGCGTCTATCGACACCGACAGCCGGAAAACGTCCGATCAGATCAGCATCGACCTGATGAATATCTTCTCCCTGTACGGCTTCCGGCTGAAGGACGTGTCCGGCGCCATCTTTTCCAGCGTGGTGCCGCCCATGAACTTCATGATGGAGAAGGCACTGACCCGGCTGCTGGGCAAGCCGCCCATGATCGTGGGCCCCGGCGTCAAGACCGGGCTGAACATCCGCATGGAGATCCACAATCAACTGGGCGCCGACCTGGTGGCGGACGCGGTGGCGGCGCTGGAAAAATACCCCGCGCCCATTATCGTCATCGACATGGGGACGGCCACCACCATCTCCTATATCTCCGCCAAGCACACCTACGAGGGCGGCCTGATGTTC
>CAKTZN010000035.1 GCA_934635545.1 uncultured Oscillospiraceae bacterium
GCCCGTGCGATGATGTTTTCCTGATCCTTCATTTCAAATCCCTCTTGATGCCCGCCGTTACGCGGTACACGTCCTCCATGGTGTTCATCCGAACGATCTGATCCTTATAGTAGTTGGCGTGGGGCACGCCCTTGAGATACCAGGCGTAGTGCCGCCGGGCCTCCAGAATGGCCACCCGCTCCCCCTTGTCCTCCCGGGCGATCTCGATCTGCCGCACCGCCAGGTCGCACCGCTCAGAAAGCGGCGGCAGGGGCGGGATGGGCTTCCCCGCCAGCGCCGCGGCGCACTGCTGAAACAGCCACGGATTCCCGAAGCAGCCCCGGCCGATCATAGCCATGTCCGCCCCGGTGAATTGCAGGATCCGCAGACAGTCCTCCGCCGAAAACACGTCGCCGTTGGCGATGACGGGGATGGACACGGCCTCCTTCACCTCCCGGATGGTGACCCAGTCGGCCTGGCCGCCGTACATCTGGGCCCGGGTGCGTCCGTGGACGGCCAGCGCCGCCACGCCCGCCTGCTCCAGCAGCTTCGCCAGCTCCACGGCGTTGATGCTGCCCTTGTCCCAGCCCCGGCGCATCTTCACCGTCACCGGCACGGGGCTGGCCTTCACCACCGCCTCGGCGATGCGGGCGGCCTTCTCCGGGTCCTTCATCAGGGCCGAGCCGTCGCCGTTGGAGACCACCTTCCCCACGGGGCAGCCCATGTTGATGTCGATGACCTCCGCGCCGGACACCTCCGCCGCGATCACCGCGGCCTCGGCCATGCAGGTGATGTCGCTGCCGAAGATCTGGGCCGCCGCCGGATGCTCATTGGGGGCCATCTTCAGCAGGGTGCGGCTCTTTTTATCCTGATAGCACAGCGCCTTGGCGCTGACCAGCTCCGTACAGGAGTAGCCCGCCCCCAGCTCACGGCAGATCTGCCGGAACGCCATGTCCGTCACCCCCGCCATAGGCGCCAGGGCAAGCCGGGAGGCCACCTCCACATTTCCGATCCTCATAGGGTCATATCCTCCGTGTAAAATGCATATCGTAAAGCATGTCCGCACATTATACCATATCTTTTTCCAGAAAAAAAGAGGGCGGACGACAACTCGTCCGCCCCAAATGAGGAGAAAATGTGGAAAGAAAGTCAACAAATGTTGTACAGCTTGAATAGCCGTACCTTACAGCAGCGCCACGGCGGCCCAGATGGCCCCGATGACGGCGCTGCCCGCCGCCATCCACAGCGGCGGCGTCATGTGAAAGCTGCGCTGGGGGATCCCGTGGGTGCGGGCATAGCTTTTGGCCACGCGGACGGCCTGATCCACCAGTTGCTGCTGGTTGACCCCCGCGCCGTCGCTGCTGAGAACGAAGATCGCCTGTTCAAAGATCTGCGGGTCAGGGCTGTCCACCACAATGACCCGGCGGGAAACACCTTTTACCAAAACCATACCCTCCTTGCGCGTCTCACATGTGTTATGATGAGAGTATGTCCCGGCCGCGGGCCGGTTATACGCGGCGGGGCAGGTTTTCCGCGGATTTTTCAAGCCGCAGGGCCAGCGCCGCGCAGTCGTCCCGCAGTCCGCCGTGGCGGCGGGATTCCGCCAGGATCATCTGAGCCAGCTCCTGGCTGTCGCCCACCGGCCATTGGGCCAGCAGCTCACGGAGCCAGTCGTCCCCCTCGCTGGTGACGCCGTCGCTGACCATCACCAGCACGCTGCCCGGCTCCAGGCGGATGCCGGTGGTCTCCGGCGGCTGATGGGCGCTTTGCAGGCCGGCGGGCAGACTGCCGCCGTCCAGCCGCGTCACCACGCCGCCCCGCTTCAGATACGAGGCCGCCGCGCCGTATTTGTACAGCATGGCCCCGCCGCTGCGGCGATCCAGCGCCAGCAGGTCGATGGTGGTAAAGCCGCCGCCCTCCTGACACCGGAGGGTCAGGGCGGTGTTGATGGTTTTCAATGCCGAGGCAGGCTGGATGCCCGCCTTGAGGAACTGCCGCAGAAGCCGCACCGTCATGGCGCTTTCGGCGTGGGCCGCCGCGCCGCTGCCCATCCCGTCGGACAGCAGCATGTACAGCATGGCCCCGGCGGTGAACACCGCCAACTGGTCGCCGCAAGCACTCTCACCCTCCTTGGGCCGCAGCATCGTGCCCACCCGGCACCGCAGCAGCGCGCCCTCCGGCTCTGGCGCGGCCTCACTGCCCAGCACCTCGCCCAGGTGCGCGTACTGGGCCTCCGCCAGTTCTCTGGCGTCCTCCAGCCGCGCCCGGTACTGCCGCCGCAGCCGGAAGGCATACAGCTCCGTGTTGACGGCCCCCAGCAGCTCCGGGAAGTGCAGGCACCGGCTGGTGAAAAACAGCGGGAAATCCTCCGCCTCTGCCCTGCCCCGCTTCAGCATGGCGGGACACGCGTCGTTGAAGGCGTTGTAGGTGGTCTGGTACTCCGCCTGCCAGCAGCGCTTTACCAGCACGCAGTCCCGGCAGACCTGCTGGGCGGCATGGTCGAAGATCACCGCCGGATTCTCGCCCTTCTCCGTGGGCCGCGTGCGGAACATGGTGTTGTACAGATCCTGAAACGCCGCGGCCCGCTCCCGGGCAGCGGCCTTTGCCGCCATAGCGGGCGCGGCCTGAGGCATGGCCCCCGCCGCACCGCTGAAGATGTTGGGCAGCCACTTTCGCGGCAGCAGTCCATAGGCCAGGGCGCCCACCGCCGCCTCATACAGCGTCAGCCAGGGCCTGTCCGCGTCCAGCGCCAGTGGGATGGCCGCCGCACACAGGCAGAAGGCCAGTCCCTGCAATAGCCGGTGGTATTTTTTCATCAGCGCCGCTGCAAATGCGCCGCAGCCGCACACCGCCGTCCACAGCAGCACCGGCGTCTCGCCCGTCAGGTCGGCGCACAGGCCCACCAGCGCGCCCAGCGCCGCGGTATAGGCCAGTGACGCCGATCGCACGCACAGCAGCGCCAGCCATGCCGCCATCATGCCGTCGGGAGAGAACCCCGCCGCCTGGATCTGGGACAGGGCCGCCGTCACCGCCGTCAGGATGGTCAGCAGCTTCAGCCGCCCGTCCTGCCGCGTCTCGTCCAGCCCACAGGCCGCCGCGGCCGCCACAGCGGATGCCGCCGCGCCCAGCGCCCATTGGGCGGCGCTGCGGCCCACCAGATACACCGACTGCACCAGCAGCAGCGCCACCGCCGCCAGCAGGGGCGCATATTCCTTCCGGGCCCGCAGCTTCGTGTCGCAAAAGGCCAGGTTGGCGCAGTAGATCAGCAGCGCCGAGGCGGCAAAGCGCAGGCCTGTCTGAAAATCGAACAGCACCAGTGCACCCAGTCCGGCGCCCAGCAGCGACCACAGCCCCAGGCCCTTTCCGCCGGAGACGGCCACCGCCGCCAGCGACCATGGAGCGTACAGTCCGCCCACCCGGGCCGCCGACAGGGCGAATACCAGCGCGGCCTGCAGCGCCCCGCGTTTCAATGCCTCCGGCAAAGACTTGTCCCGCGCCTGTATCCGTTCCATGTGCCCATCCTCCTCTCGCCCGGACCGGGCGTTTTCAGCATGGGCCTATTGTACGGGAAACAGGGCACATATTTCGTCGGGAAATAAAAGGCCAGGGAAATTTTTTGGCATGATGCCCGTTATTCTTCCTCCTGACATGTGATAAGAAACGCGGAGCCATCCGCCGCCGTAATGCGAAATGTATTCTGCCGATCATCGGCCTGAATATCCGTCACATCCAGCATGTCGCTCTCGTTCAGCAGGTCAAACAGGCAATCCTTCACATAAGTCAGCTCCATTATGCACCCTCCGTATAATAATATGGTGCGTACACGCACCATATTATTATACGCCGCTTCCCCGTAAAATACAAGGGGGGTGATGTCATGATACGCTACGATCCGCTGTGGCGGACGCTGAAGGAAAAGAATATCAGCCAGTACCGCCTGATCAAGGATTATGGCATCGATAAGGCACAGCTCCAGCGGCTTCGTGACAACTGCGTGGTCAAGACTGTGATCCTGGACACCCTGTGTACCATTCTGGACTGCCGCATCGAGGATGTGGTGGAATTCGTCCCCGACGATACGATCGATGAACAAGGATAAATATACACTGTGATCTCACGGCGAAAGAAAAAAGACGGCCAATGGCCGTCTTTTTCGCATATCAATCGCTATCCAGCTTGAGCACAGCCATGAAGGCTTCCGTGGGCACCTGCACCGTGCCGAGATTCCGCATCTTTTTCTTGCCCGTTGGGAAAGCTGCGCTTTCCAACGGCGCTTCGCGCCCCAATTTGAATCACGCCGCACAGCGGCGGCTCACTGGCGCTCGCAAGAGGGCAAGAATCAATCGCTATCCAGCTTGAGCACAGCCATAAACGCTTCCGTGGGCACCTGCACGGTACCCAGATTGCGCATCTTTTTCTTGCCCTCTTTCTGCTTCTCCAGCAGCTTCTTCTTGCGGGTGATGTCGCCGCCGTAGCACTTGGCCAGCACGTCCTTGCGCATGGCCTTCACCGTCTCGCGGGCGATGATGCGGCCGCCGATGGCCGCCTGAATGGGCACCTCGAAGAGCTGGCGGGGGATATTCTCCTTCAGCTTCTCGCACAGGCGGCGGGCACGGCCATATGCCTTATCCCGGTGGGCGATAAAGCTCAGGGCGTCCACGCCGTCGCCGTTCAGCAGCAGATCCACCTTCACCAGGTCGCTGGTGCGATAGCCGGACAGCTCATAGTCCAGGCTGGCATAGCCCTTGGTGTTGGCCTTAAGGGTATCAAAGAAGTCGTAGATGATCTCATTGAGCGGCATCTGGTAATGCAGCTCCACCAGATGGGTGTCCAGATACTGCATATCCTTGAACTCGCCCCGGCGGTCCTGGCACATGGGCATGATGTTGCCCACGAAGTCCTGGGGCGTGATGATGGACACCTTCACATACGGCTCCTCGGCGTGCTCGATGCTGCCGGGGTCGGGGTAGTTATGGGGATTGTCCACCTTCACCATGGTACCGTCGGACTTATAGACGTGGTAAATAACGCTGGGCAGAGTGGTGACCAGATCCAGGTTGAACTCACGCTCCAGACGCTCCTGGATGATCTCCATGTGGAGCATGCCCAGAAAGCCGCAGCGGAAGCCGAAGCCCAGCGCCACGGAGGATTCCGGCTCAAAGGTCAGGCTGGCGTCGTTGAGCTGGAGCTTCTCCAGCGCGTCCCGCAGGTCGGGATACTTGCTGCCGTCCTCGGTATAGATGCCGCAGTAGACCATGGACTGGGCGGGCCGGTAGCCGGGCAGCGGCTCGGCGGCGGGTGCGGCGGCGTCGGTGATGGTATCGCCCACCCGGGTGTCCTTCACGTTCTTGATGCTGGCGGTGAAGTAGCCCACCTCACCGGCCTGCAGGCAGTCGGTAGGCTCGTTGCCCAGGGGCTTCAGATAGCCGCACTCCAGAATGGTGTACTCCGCGCCGCTGGCCATCATGCGGACGGTCTGACCCTTGCGGATGGTACCCTCCATGATGCGGAACAGCACCACCACGCCCACATAGGGGTCATACTGGCTGTCGAACACCAGGGCCCGCAGGGGCGCCTTGGGGTCGCCCTTGGGGGCGGGGACGTTGTTCACCACGTCCTCCAGCACGGCATCGATGTTGATACCCAGCTTGGCGGAGATCTCCGGCGCGTCCAACGCAGGCAGGCCGATGATGTCCTCCACCTCCTGCTTGGCCTTCAGGGGATCGGCGGCGGGCAGGTCGATCTTGTTGAACACGGGCAGAATTTCCAGATCGTGATCCATGGCCAGATAGGTGTTGGCCAGGGTCTGAGCCTCCACGCCCTGGGTGGCGTCCACCACCAGCAGCGCGCCCTCGCAGGCGGCCAGAGAGCGGCTGACCTCGTAGTTGAAGTCCACATGGCCCGGCGTGTCGATGAGGTTCAAGGCATAGACCTCGCCGTCCTGCGCCTTATAGAAGATCTGTACAGCCCGGGACTTGATGGTGATGCCCCGCTCCCGCTCCAGATCCATGTTGTCCAGCAGTTGGTTCTCCATCTCCCGCTCCGGCACGGCGTTGCACTTTTCCAGCAGGCGATCCGCCAGCGTGGATTTACCGTGATCAATGTGGGCAATGATGGAAAAATTACGAATATGAGATTGGTCAAACATATAAAGTACCTCCTTCGGGGTAAATCCACGCGATTCGCGCGGAGCGCGTCCAAGCGTTTTGCGAAGCAAAACCTTGCCGCAGGCGGAATTCATTTCCGCCGAGGATGTTCAATAAAATAGGGGCCCCCGATTTGCCGTCAGGCAAATTGGGGAACGGATTTGCCATGGTCAATGTGAGCGATGATGGAAAAATTACGAATATGGGATTGATCAAACATATAAAGTAACCTCCTTGGGGAAGTGTCGATATCATGAAGCCTTTTCGTAGGGGCGGACGACTCTGTCCGCCCTGACGTTGACGGGATAGTTTTACGAGTACGCAGCGGGGTGTGGTCACCCGCCCTGCGGGATCGCCCTTACTGCCGTCCGGCCAGCTCGTCCACGTTGTGGATCACCTGGGCGGTGCTCTGGCCCAGTCCGGGCGCGGCGGTCAGCGCGTCGGAATTCAGCTCCGGCAGCTTCTCCGCCGCCGACAGCGCCCGCAGATACGCGGCGCGGCTGCGCAGCATGGCGGCATCCACCACACCCGCGTCAAAATCCACCGCGTCGGTGGCAAAAAAGTCCTCATTGCCGCCGCCCCGGCGATAGAAATGCCGCAGCAGCGTGTACAGCACCGTGCTGAGGCAGTCGCCCGCAGCGGTGATGGCCGTCCGGTCGCCGCATTTGCCCAGCAGGTCGAACAGCACGCCGGTGGTGTTGACCACCAGCTTCTTCTGCAGCGTGGCCAGGATGCTGCCCTTCAGCGTCCCCTTTTCGTCGCTGGCATCGTACAGCTCCGCCGCCTCGATGATGCTGCCGTCACGGCTGGCGGTACGGCCCAGCAGATAGTCCGCCGAGACGTGATAGAAATCGCACACCTTCGTCACGAAGGCCAGGCCCGGCTCCCGGATGCCGTTTTCATAGTGGCTCAGCAGCGCCTGGGAGATGCCCAGCGCGGCGGCCGCCTTCCGCTGGGAGATGCCCGCCTCCTGCCGCAGCAGGGACAGTGTGCGTGAAAAATCAGTTGCCATATTGCTCTCTCACCCTGTTTCTTCTCTCTATTTGAATACAACGTGTAAATTATACATGGTGTTATACGGTTTGTAAAGGAAATTTTGGAGAAAAACTCCCGCGCTTCCCGCGCGGGAGTTCGAAGCCTCGCAGAGTTCGCGGCGCGGACGCCGCGAAAAAATCAAATCATTTTTCCGGCGGCGTGTACGTCGGAAAAATTCTTCTCGGCCGCCAGTGTGCCCAAAGGGCGCGCGCAGTCGGCCGCAATCCTTTTTGGCAATGAAATCGCCAGATTTCATGCCAGTTCCTTCCTGTCGCACACCGAGATACCCAGCGAGCACAGGATGCCCGCCGCGGCCAGGCCGATGATCAGGAAGAAGGTGGCGTTATAGGAGCCGCTGGCGTCGAACAGCGCGCCGGAGATGGTGCTGCCGAAGCTGGCGAAGATCAGGTTGCTGTTGATCAGGGGGAAGTTCACCGGATAGTGGGCCGGGCCGAAGTAGGCGCGGCAGAAGGCGGAGTTGGTGGGGGTGACGCCGGAGTAGGCCAGACCGCCCAGCACGAAGCCGATGATGACCACCACGATGCTGCGGGTGCTCAGTGCCAGGATCAGCACCACAGCGGTGATGATGAACAGCACGTTCACCAACTGCATGGACACCTTGCGGCCGAACTTATCGTACATGCCGCCGAACAGCACGCGGCCCAGTGCGTTACAGATGGAGATCAGGCCCACGATGGTGGCCACGGAGGAGGCGGTCTGGTCGGCGCTGGCCTCCCACACCACGCCGCTGGCCTGGGAGATCAGGGCAAGGCCCGCTGCGCTGACAGCGATGGCCCAAACGTAATAGAGCCAGAAGCTGGGCTTTTTCACCATCTCCAGCGGCTTATGATCCCGGCCCGCCGCCTTGACGGCAGTCTTACCGCCCTTACCGGCCGGGGCCACGAAGTCCGCGCCGGGCGCCACAAAGAAGAAGGAGCAGATGGCCAGCACCACGAAAATGATGACGCCCAGCACCACAAAGCTGACGCGCCAGCCGCCGATCCAGTCGGGCGTCCACGCCTGATAGAGCTTGCCGATGACAAAGCTGCCGCCGCCGAAGCCCATCAGCAGCACGCCGGAGATGAGACCGGGACGGTCGGGAAACCAGCGAACCATGGTGCTCATGACGGCGTTATAGCAAAGGCCGGAGCTGAGACCGCACAGCACACCGAAGCCGATATACAGCATGGCCACGGACTGGGTGCGGCTGGCCAGGAAGAAGCCCAGCAGGAACAGCACCGCGCCGATGCGCACGGACATCTTGGCGCTGAGCTTGCCGCTCAGCAGGCCGCACAGCAGCGAACCGATGCAGAACAGGATCATCACGATGGTAAAGGTCATGCTGAGCTGCGCCTTGGTCCAGCTTGTAAACTCGGCGGCGATGGGGGTGCTCAGCACGCTCCAGGCGTACACGAGACCGGCGAACAGCAGCACGATCACGCCCACGATGGCATAGACCCAGCGGTTCAGTTGTTTCATAGGGAAGCCCTCCAGATATGTTTATTCTGTGAATTTTTTCACGCTCTCCTAATCAGTTTACCAAATGATTCAATGAAACACAAGAGCCCCACGGAGAAACATCCGTAGGGCTCTGTTTCGTATTAAGAAATTTATTGCCGCTTACCGGGCCTCTTTACCAATTTTCAGGCCCGCCTCAAAAGCCTGCTTGTTCAGGGGCAGCAGCTTGGGCTTTTTGCCCAGCTTGTGCTCGATGGTCTGCCACACCACGTCCTCCGGCACCACCTGGGTATAGCCCACATAAGCGCCCAGCATGATGATGTTCAGCACCTTGGCATTGCCCATCTCAAGGGCCATCTCGGTAACGGGCACCTTCACCACCTTCACATCCTGACGGGTGATCTCGCTGGTGACGATGGAGCTGTTGATGAACAGCGTGCCGCCGGGCACCAGCTTATAAAGGAACTTGTTGAGACTGGGATCGTTCATAACGATCAGGTCATCCATGCTGTCGCCCAGGGGTGCGCCGATGTCGTCATCGGAGATGACCACATAGCAGTTGGCGGTACCGCCCCGCTGCTCCGCGCCGTAGGAGGGGAAGAACGTAACATTCTTATCCGTACTGTCGCAGGTGGCTTCCGCCAGGAACTTGCCCAGGGTCATGACGCCCTGTCCGCCGAAGCCGGCCACCATCAGATTCCGTTCCATATTCACGCCTCCTCCTTGCTCTTGTCCCGGATCACGCCCAGGGGGAATTCCTTCAGCATGTTCTGCTCCAGAAAATCCAGGGACTCCAGCGGGTCAAGACCCCAGTTGGTGGGGCAGCTCGTCACGATCTCCACCATAGAGAAGCCCTTGCCGTCCAACTGGTTCTGGAAGGCCTTTTTGATGGCCGCCTTGGTCTTGGCCACGTTGGCCGGGGTGTTGCAGCTCGTCCGCTCCAGATAGTAGGGGGCAGTGAGCTGATTAAGGATCTCGCACATGTGCATGGGGTAGCCGTGCTCCTTGGGATCGCGGCCCTTGGGGGCGGTGGTGGCCTTCATGCCCACCAGTGTGGTGGGGGCCATCTGGCCGCCGGTCATGCCGTAGATGCCGTTATTGACAAAGATGACCGAGAAATTCTCGCCCCGGTTGGCGGCGGACATGGTCTCAGCCAGGCCGATGGACGCCAGGTCGCCGTCGCCCTGATAGGTGAACACCAGGGACTCCGGATTGCTGCGCTTGGCGCCAGTGGCCACCGCACAGGCCCGGCCGTGGGCCGCCAGCAGATAGTCGTAGGTAATGTAATCCATATGCAGGCCGCAGCAGCCCACGCCCACGGCGCAGGCGGCCTTGTCCAGCAGGTCCATCTCCTCCAGCACCTCGCCGATGAGCTTGATGATGGTGGAGTGCATGCAGCCGGGGCAGAAGCCGGACACCATGTCGGCCTTGATGCCTTTCGTTCTCGCGTAGACTTTTTCCATATTCCGGCGCCTCCTTTCAGCGTTCCAGCAGCGCCTTGGCTGCCTGAATGACCTCGTCGCGGCCCATGATCTCACCGCCTGCGTGGAGGCAGGTGTGGATGGGGCAGCGATCCATGACCGCCAGCTTCACGTCGTTGACCATCTGGGCGGGAATGGACATCTCCACGTCCAGAATGGCCTTCACCCGGCCGAAATCCAGCCCGGCGTAGGTATCGTAGGGGAAGGGATTGAGGGTCTTGGGGCGGATGAAGCCCACCTTGTAGCCCTGACCGCGCAGCAGCTTCACCGCGCTGCGGGCGATACGGCCACAGATGCCGTAGCCGGTCAGGACGATCTCCGCGTCATCAAGGAACATGGTCTCCACCTGCACGTCTTTTTTCCAGCTCTCGTACAGCGCCTCCATCTCCCGGCAGGCCTGCTCCTGATCCTTGGTGGACCAGCGGCCCGCCGCCACGATGCCCCGGGGCTCCTTGGTGGAATCGTGACCCACGGCGGAGGTGGCACGCAGGGCGTCCTTCAGGGCTTTCACTTCCTCGGCGGAGCGCATCTCCGGCAGCTCCACCGGCTCCATGATGGTGCCCATGACGCCGTCGGTGAGGATGAGGACGGGGTTATGATCCCGCTGGGCGTAGTCGAAGGCGGCATAGGTCATGTCCACCGCCTCCTGCACCGTGGCGGGAGAGAACACCATCATGCGGAAGCCGCCGTTGCCGCTGGCCTTGGTGGCCTGGGTATAGTCCTGCTGGGCGGGCTGGATGGTGCCGATGGCCGGGCCGCCCCGCTGCACGTTGACATACACCATGGGCAGCCGTGCGCTGGCGCAGAAGCTGATGCCCTCGCTCATGAGGCTGATGCCGCAGGAGCTGGAGCTGGTCATGGCCCGCGTGCCGGTACCGGCGGAGCCGTAGACCATGTTGATGGAGGCCACCTCGCTCTCGCCCTGGACGAAGGTGCCGCCTACCTCCGGCATGCGGCGGGCCAGATATTCGGGGATCTCGTTCTGGGGGGTAATGGGATAGCCGGCGAAGAACCGGCAGCCGCTGCGCACCGCAGCCTCGGCAATGGCCTCGGTGCCCTTCATGAATACTCTTGCCATGTTCTTCCCTCCTTACTTATACACTTCGATGGCGGCGTCGGGACACATGCGGCCGCAGATGGCGCAGCCGATGCAGTTCTCCGGATGGGCCGCCGTGACGTAGGGGTAGCCCTTGGAGTTCACGTCGTGTCCCACGGCCAGCACGCCCTTGGGACAGAACTTCACGCAGTAGCCGCAGCTTTTGCAGCTCTCCGCGCGGATGGTGACTTGCGGCATAGTGTTTCCTCCTTTGATTCTCTGATATCACTCACTCAAGTCCCGCTTCCGGGACGGATATATGGGATGTAATGGGGATGAGGGGCAGGGGCGTCTCCCCCTTGGCCTGTTCATACAGCGCGGCGGGCACGGCGGCGGCCTCTACGGCGACATAGGGACTCAGCATCTCCAGCCCCTGCCGGATGCCGTCCAGATACTCCGCCAGCGTGGTGTCCCCGCCCAGATTGGGATTCAGCAAAAACCGGGGCATTTTCAAGCGGGAGGCCCGCAGGATGGCGGACAGCGTGCCGTCGATATGCTCGGTGGTGGCCGACCATGGGCGGTAGGGGTTCACCACGAACCACACGTCGGCGGTTTTCAGCAGGTGGGCATAGCCGCCGATCAATTTCGCGCCGGTGTCGTTGCCGCCCACGTCCAGAATGACGGTCTTTTCCTCGTCCAGCAGCAAGGGGATCAATCCGCCCACCTGGGTGGGCGCGTCGGCGCACTGTTGTTGAAAGTGAACAGTGACGCCCGCCTGTTCCAGCAGGCCCTCTGCGTCACGGGAGCGCATCAGGGGCTTGGTCTGGTCAAGGTCGAAGAAGTGTACCTCTCTCCCCTGCCCTGCCAGCTCCAGCGCCAGATGGACGGCAAGCTCGGATTTTCCGCACCCGGCCTCGCCCAGGAATACAACATTTCTCTGCCGCAGCAGTCCTTCCCATGCCATGGTATTCACCTCGATATGTAAAAATTATCTATGCATATAATTTTTTTCTACATTTTGGAGTGTAACACGTCTTGCAATCCTTGTCAACCGCGTGTACAATTTAGATAAAAACTTATCCGGAAAGGTGAATCGTGCCATGGAACGGGAGAAACTTTTGATCAAATTCTGCGATTTTCTCACCCATGTGATGGGCCCGGAGACGGAGGTGGTGCTCCATGACAAGGAGGGCTTCATCATCTGGATCGCCCAGGGCCACATCACCGGCCGGGCTGTGGGCCAGCAGGATCTGCTGCCCGCCATGGAGATGGTGGCCCGCCAGCGGGCCCTGGAGGGCTTCGACTACACCACGGGATACAAGAGCTTCAGCCGCAAGGGTACGCCCCTGCGCTCCTCCTCCCTGTTCTTCCGGGATGACGAGGGCAAGCTGGACTATGTGCTGTGCGTCAACCAGGACATCAGCGCCTATGTGAACCTCCAGCAGATGCTGGACGCCTTCATCGGCGACCGGCCCGCCGTGGCCCAGGTGCAGCCGGAGCAGGACACCCTGGACGACGTGGTGATGAAGATGATCCTGGGCGAGATCGCCCGCATGAAGCCCGCCGACATCGACAGCAAGGAGGCCAAGCTGCGGCTCATCGCCCGTCTCAATGAGA
>CAKTZN010000036.1 GCA_934635545.1 uncultured Oscillospiraceae bacterium
TCATCCTGATAGAGTAACTCTGCGTCATTTTCAAAATATCCGATTTTGATATATGCGCCGGTCTGATACCTCTCCGGGTCACTGCTAAACAACAGCATAGCTGCATTTGTCAGATAATCGCCGTTTTTCAAATGCAATTTGTCCAGCAGAACTTCCTTTGGTTCATCCAGCAAGCTCGTTTCCATGCGCCCTTTCTTTGCGGCGAGACTCTTGAACTTGGAAATAACTCCGTCATCCACATCTGCCATTGAGAAGGCGGGCAAAGGAAGATTGTCCCATGTAGCTCCGCGCTTGCGCATGAGAAACGCTTCAAGCGCCGGGCCGGTCAATATCTGCCGGGTGCTGCCGCTGCGATAGTAGTACACACCTTTGCAGGAAATGCCGATAGGATAGGCCGGAACATCAATTTCAAGATACTCCTTGCTGCCGTGGGTCAGCAGATTTACTCCTACAATGATGCCCATAGCATCACGAATCTTGTTTGGAATGTCCTCCAGCAGTTTCCGAGCGTTGGGCAGACCAACTACATTCCCATCATCGTCACAGCCAATGTAGATTTTGCCGCCCTGTGCATTGGCATAGCCGCAGATCCACTCCAGATATTCATCCTTCCACTTGCTTTTCCATTCAATATTCTGGCTCTCAGGCATTATCCTCACCGTCCTGTCCCTTATTCTTCCCTCTGCTTTTATAGACATTATACTGATTCTTGCACCGGGCGCTGCAAAATGCGGAATTGGCCCGGCTGCCGAGGAACACCTTCTGGCAGTGCTTGCACAGCCGCAGGGGTTTTGCATCGTCCACCAGCATAAAGCTGAACATCATCTGGATACCCAGCAGCAGCGAATGAAAGTCCCAATAGATCGTCGGTTTCTCCAGCAGTTCAATATGGTAGCTTGGCGCAATGCCGCCGAAGGCGGCCATGGCCTTGCGGTAAAGATTTCGTGTATCCTCGTCAATATTGTCGTAGTCATTGTAGTACAAGATGGATGTGGTCAGCGTGAACGCCCAGTCCTTGAACTGCTGCGCTACCCAATCATACGGCTCGGCATATTCGCGCTGGAAGCTCATGTTCTTCGCCATCGGCTCATCCATGAAGGTCATGGTCAGGGCAATCATTGTTCTGTCCCCGGAGACATTCCAGTTGGATTCTACGCCCTTTTTCACCACATCCAATTTGTCAAAGGGATAGAACAGCGCAAGGTAGTCCTCCGTCTCCATGGATTCCTCTTTAATGAAATGATTCTTCGGCAGATAAACCGCCTCATAGTCCATAAACGACGGTGTGGTGGGCAGTGCCGTCATCAGCCCCAACAGGCCGTAATGGGTCACAAAGGCCAGAATTGCCTTTTCCACCTCATCCTCCGGACTGCGGTTCATCATCAGCATCCCCACGTTCAATGCTTCCAACACCATCTCGGAGGATTCTTTCAGCGGGTTATAGACATCCGGCTTTGCTGTGTTCTCCGGCGTGATATAGCGTTTCCCGTCCTTACCGGTCTTGATCTCATAGCGGTCATACCGTACCCAATGGGAACGGGACTGCGCAAACAGATTGTTCATGATGCTGTTCCTCTCAATTCGTAATCCATCTATATATTAACCATATTACTATTGTATCAACCGTCCTTGGCATCGTCAAGGGCGGCTTTCTTTTTTCTCGGCTTGGTTTTGTTTTCCCTGCGGATCACGGCATCCTTGCCCATGGTTTGCAACAGCGCTTCATATTCCTCTATAAACTCACGCTCCCGCAGCGTAAGGCTATGATCGTTTTCCAGTTTTTCGCTCAGATGCTCATACATTTGCTTTTGCAGCTTTTTCTGAATGGTCATCCGCAGCTTTCGGATGTTCCGGTCGGACTGCCCACGGATGGCAGCAAGCCTTGTAGTGCTGTATTGCTTGACGAACAGGTAGTACAGCACCTCCTTCTGTTCATCACTGAGGGTGAAAAAGAGCTTGGAGAGAAAACGGTTCGCTGTCAGCTCATGCAGCTCGTAGGGGCAGGAGAAGATGATGTCAAGAAAATTTCCCTGACAGAGCTGACGGAACCTCGGCAGATTCATCCAGAGGGGAGCAATCTTCGGATCAGGCACCGCCTGAAACTCCAAAGGAACATCCCCGCGCAGGTTTTCATGGTCACGCTCTCGGCGCTCCCGATTTCTGCCCAGCTTGTTCCACTCGTCTACCACGCTCAGAAAATCGGATTCCGTCCTGGCTGCTTCCTCTAAACGCCGCAAAGCTTCTGCGCGAATTTCCCGTTTGAGCCGTTTTTCGCTGGTGGGCGCGGCTTCCTCTTCCTCGTCCTCCAGCTCGGCATGATAGTCTCTGGGGTGCTCGTCCTGCTCCAGCTCGCTTTCCAGCTCCAGCGTGCGTTCCTCGGCAAGCGCTTCCTCCAGCGTCTGGTTCTCCGGTGCGCCGTCAGACGAATCCTCCCAATCGGCAAAGCCGTCCGCATCCATTTCAAGGTCGGTTTCCTCTATTTGCTCCTCGGCAGCTTCGTCCTCATCGGAAAAGTCATCATCAAGCAACAGATCATCCTCCCATAAATCCACGACGGCTTCACCTCCCCGAAAAAGAATTTTTCTTTTTTTCAAAAACAGTTCCGATTTACACCCCGTATTTCTCCTATTAGTAGATTAAGTAATCTTAGTACAAGTTACATGGATTACTTTCCGAGCCATCAGCAAAGAAAAGGAGGATATGGAGCATGGAAAACCAACAGAAAGACACGGTTGGCTTACAGCCAACGGAACCAACCACATTATATCAAAAACCAACCAATCACGCAAGGAGGATGCCTATGGAGCAGAACAAACGAGAACAGTTTATCATCCGCCGAATCGGCGGCACCACCTACAAGGTCAGAGTCGTGTTCAACGAAAGCGGCGGCGAAACCATGGAGGATAAAATTTTGCGAATTGTACGCAATGATATGGTTACAAACGACGGAACCTGTGGTATAATGGAGGCACCACAAATGAGCCGACAGTCTGAAAGGAGCGCATCATGAGCGTGAAACAGACTGAAAGCAAAATTACCGCTCTCTATGAGCGGCTGTCCCGCGACGATGACAATGCCGGGGATAGTAACTCCATCGTGAATCAGAAAAAATACCTCGAAAGCTATGCCCAGCAGAGAGGCTACACCAACTGCCGCCACTATACCGACGACGGCTGGAGCGGCGGCAATTTTGAGCGTCCGGCATGGAAGCAGCTCATTGCAGACATTGAGGCGGGCAAAGTTGCCCATGTGATCGTCAAGGATATGAGCCGGGCGGGGCGTGATTATTTGCAAACCGGCTTTTACACGGAGGTGTTTTTCCGGCAGCACGGCGTTCATTTTGTCGCCATCGCCAACAGCGTGGACAGCGATGACCAGAACAGCAATGAGTTCGCCCCATTCCTCAACATTATGAATGAGTGGTATCTGCGTGATCTGAGCCGCAAGCAGAAAACCGCTATCCGTGTCAAGGGAGAATCCGGCAAGCCCACCACCAACTGCGCCATCTATGGCTACAAGAAAGACCCGGAGAGCAAATACCATTGGCTGATCGACGAGGAAGCTGCCGCCGTGGTACGGCGCATTTTCCGATTGACCATCGAGGGCAAAGGCCCCTACGATATTGCCCGTATTCTCTTTGAAGATAAGGTGGAAACGCCTGCCGTGTACTTCGGCAAGCAGGGCAAGGGCATCTGGAAAAGCAAAGAGGAATTTGCTAATCCCTATAACTGGAGCGGTTATGTCGTGGGACAGATCCTTTCTAAGCCGGAGTATATGGGGCATACAGTCAATTTTCGTACCCATAAGCAGTCCTACAAAGATAAAAATGCCGTGATGAATCCCAAGGAGAATTGGCTGATCTTTGAGGATACCCACGAGGCCATTGTGGACAGGGAGACATGGGAGCTTGCGCAGAAGCTCCGCAAGACACCCAAGCGCATCGACACGCTGGGGGAAGCGAATCCGCTGACCGGCCTTTTGTACTGCGCCGACTGCGGCGAGAAGATGTATAATCACCGCTCCAAAGGCGGCACGGAGAACAATCCCTATCCATCTGACTTCTTCGATTGTTCCTCCTATACCCTCGCCCGCCAGAAGCGCACGGCAGCCTGCTGCGGCCATTATATCACGACTAAGGCACTGCGCGCCCTGATTCTGGATACTATCCGCACGGTCAGTACCTTTGCAATTTCCAATCAGGAAGCGTTTATGGAAAAGGTGCGCTCTGCCTCCCAGCTCCGGCAGGCAGAGGCGGCCAAGGAGGCCAAGCGAAAACTGAACAAGGACAAAAAGCGCATTGACGAGCTGGACACCATCATCAAAAAGCTCTATGAATCCTTTGCCGTTGGTCGCATTACGGATGAACGCTTTGACAGTCTGCTGGCAGATTATGAAGCGGAGCAGAAAGCGCTGCAAGTCTCTGTCACAGAAGCGGAAGAAAAGTCGCAGGTGCCATGGTTACGGCAGTTGAAACACACCGCTTTCGCACCGTGGTACGGCTTTCGGTGTTCCTGTCCAGATACGATGGCTTTTTCTAAACCCATGCAACTCACGCCCCTCGATGTTCTTAGCGATAATTTTCAGATATATTATAGCACATCCAGTAAGTGTAGGGCAAACTATGCTAACATCATAATACGACTTTGCGCAGAGCGCTTCCCGAAAGCCTATACAGAGGCATGTCTTATAGTCGCAGCATCTTCGACCTTTTCTGGCCCTTTTTGCTCATTTCTTTAATAGTTCCACTGGCGGCTTGCTTGATCAAATAGTTCATCGATTTCAGCGCTGTATTTAGCAACCAGCCGTTTCCCTTCGTTAGAAGTACTTTCCGCAGGCTCCGCATTGGAAGTCAACTTAATAGCATAATTCCTGCCGGACTCATCTTTAAGGATAACTCCATACTCTGTTTCTTTGAAAATCTTGGGCCAGACAATCAGAGCACAGTTAGCGTCTTGAGTTTTCTGAATCCCGAGATTTCCTGTAAAGCTCAGATAATTTGGTATTTTCACATTATAGGTATATCCGCCTAACTCATCGATCACATACGTTCGGTGATAGTACAGTTCTCTCATGCCTTCTACGAACTTTCCATATTTACCCCAGACAGCAGTATACCAAATCAGATTATACAGTCCGAATAGAACTAAGATTGCCGCAAGTGCAATCACCCATTTTCTGGGCTTCATTTTCATAGATCAATCATCCTCTCTATATTCAAGGCATATAGCCTGCATTACTTTGACTTCTTCCACAGTCTAATTCCGGATAAAACACACAGCACAAGCAAAACGGAGATTCTGAGAATATTCATAAAAATCATGAACCATCCGCCATCTACTACAAGAGTGCCGTCTCCATACTCAATTTCATAAGCCCCATACATTCGGAGTAACAGCAAAGAGATTATCAACACAATTATACTAAGAGCAAATATAAAAATATCTCCTAATCGTTTTTCCATTGACTTATCTCCCTTCAAAATACTTTGCGAAAGCGAGGCTTGCAGCAATCACCAATTCATAAATCACAACGGTGATGCTGATCCCAATCGTCCACATGAACTTCCACGGTTTAAGGACGCAGATGATCCATATGACAGTGCCTACCGCATAAAGAAGCAAACTGCAAATGCGGCAAAGCAGATACTTTTTGTTGACAATATAGCGCCTGACAAAGAGTTGAATATACATTCGGCAAGCAGCGGCAATCATCCAGATCGCGGCGCAGCCGAACAGCAGTGGGCGAAGTCCATAGTAATCCGCGAAACCGCCAAAGCCCGTGTACCACATTTTAGAGATAGCGTCCTGATGGTGTATGCCAACATCAACAAACTTGGAAACGATCCAAAGAATCAAAACGACCGCTAATGCAGCGAGTCCAACCATGAGACATACCGTCTCTGGTCGGATTCTTTTTCGCTCCACGGCATCATAATGCGGCGCTGCGGTCACCTTTTCAGGGAGCTTTTCAATAGAATCATTCATCAGATAGTCCAGCGAACAATCGAAGAAACCGCTGATCTTGACCACGTTTTCCATATCCGGAATCGCGCCCGCTTCCCAACGGGACACCGCCTGCCGCGAAACATTCAACTTCTCCGCGATCTGCTCCTGCGATAATCCGCTCTGCCGTCTGAGAAACAATAGCTTTTCACCGAACGTCATACCTGCACCTCCATTCCTTTGTCTCCAATTCTAATCCGGAACGGCATCTTTTTCCACCATATAGAGCTGGAATTTTCGCAATTCTATGTTACATTTGCGCAACTGCATTGAAAGTGTGTTGTCCTCCGTGGATATTGTGTATCCACCTGAAGCGCAAAGCACCCTGCACCACGTGACTTGTAAACGCACGGTGCGGAGTATTTTGCATTTTCAGGAAGATGGTTGCAAACTGGAATCTGTCGCTATGAATTTTCCTTTTCATCAGCATGGCATCTCAGGTACGGAACGCTGTGCGCCAGCCTCGGCACTGCTGTCGGAGCAACGATGACGCAGGACTTTTATAAGAACCGTTTGGCTGGCAGGGGAATCGAGATGCTGATTCCGGATGCCGCCGATGTGGACGTGATAAATACGGTTATATTTGAAGAACTGTGTGTCGGTAAAATCAACGAGGAGTCCCGAAAGGAATTCCAGCGGATTATTGGGGAACTGAGAGAGAAGGGAGCAGAGGGCATCATCTTGGGCTGCACCGAGCTGGGCCTGCTGCTTCGGCAGGCTGACGTTTCCGTCCCCCTATTTGATACGACCGTCATTCACGCAAAAAGGGCGGCTCAAATCGCAATGGAGGATTGACCGGCATTCCCCCTCGGGCGCGGAAGCGCTGCTGCATAGGAAAAGCGCTCCTGCGAGGTTGATCCTCGCAGGAGCGCTTTTTTTGTTTCAGGTGTCGAGAGAGCTGTGCTTATCCACCGATGCCCTCCAAAGTCAGTACCTGCTCATACGAATCCGCGCCGGCGATGGAGCCGATGGGCAGCACCACATGGAGCTTTCCGGCGCCGTCTGCGTATGTTCGAGCGTCCATATTGATGTTCTCGTCAGACAGCGTCCAGTCGCGGCGCTCCGCCAGAAATTCATTGGTATCGCCGCCCGCGATCGCTCCCCATTGTGTGTCAAACGTTGCAGCGGCAGCGCGGCGCGCCGCCTCCAAAAAGGCCGCTCCATCCACATTCATTACCTTCAGTAAGTCCGCCGTGGCGAGCTGCTGGCCACTGGCGATGTCGTACAGATACACATTGTACTCGCTCACATCGGAATCCCAGCCGCAGGAGACGACCAGCGACAGGATGTTTTTATACTGATACGACTCCCATGCCACATAGAAGCAAGACAGGCTGACCTTGTCTGCGACAGTTTCCAGTACGCTGTCCACAATAGGACTGTACTCATCGGAGATAGCCTTGTTGATAACCTCCGCGCCCTGTGTATCGGCTTCGATTTGGGGCACACGGTAGGTATAGTGGCCGCTGTTGCCTACGCCATCGGTGTAGTCAAAGTCCTCGTTATACAGTTCCGTGATTTGAGGCGCTTCATAAGACGTGTCAGGCGTTTCGGCCTGATGGTCGTTCTGTTCGTTGTTCTTATTGTTGTCTGCCTCGTTGGGTGTCGTGCCGCAAGCGGCCAGCGTAAAAAGCATTGCTGCGGCCAGCAGCATGGTCAAAATCTTTTTCATTCGAATATCCTCCTTACTTCCACGAGAACCGGCCCACAACGGCCTCCGTGTACTGGTCGTCCGTGATCGCCGTATACCGCTCTCCGTCATACCAATCGGTAAAGCCGTTGTCCGTCTGATAAATTTCGCCGGTCTCCGTGTCCATCACCCGCTCAAAGCCCATGGTGGCGTCGCTCTGCTTTTGGCTGATGATGTCCTGACTGGTGTTTCGGCTTTCCCACGAGGACATGATGGCATCCTGCATCTCATTGGCTGACTGGCTCAACTGCTGGGACCGCTGCACCGCTGCATCGCTCTGTGCCATGGCGGAGGAGGTGTAGCTGGCTGAATAGTCTAAGCTGCCCAAGCTCCGCGTCAGGATGTCCTCCCAGTTCTGGAACATCCCTTTTTCAGCAGAGACGATGGTGGTGCTGTACGCCATGTAATACCCGCCAAGGCCGGGGATGGGGAAGGGGACAAGCTCTGCGGAGCACATACCCTCCGTCTCGATGCCGTCCTGCATAAACTCCGCACGCAGCACGCCGGCTGTTCCACCCAAAGAGCCCGTCGCGTCAAAGGTCTCCATCACCGTGAAATTCTCGTACTGCGGGAAGTGGAGGTCGCTATAAAAGGATTCGGAGGCTGCCAGTGCTGTCAAATGCTGCGGCAGTACCGTGAAATACCCCGCTACAGACTCCTCCGGCATCACTGGGCAGGATGCATAGATTCTGTCGTAGTAGGAAAAGCTGTCCCGCAAAAAATCATCCACAAACAGTGGCTCCGTCTTCAGGATATACAGAATCTGATTTACGCTGCACGCAGGGTCATAAGCCCGCAAAGCATGAAACATCCCTGCGTTGGACGTAGCGGCTTCCACCGTCCAGCCCTGCGGAACGCTCATGGAGAAATCCGCGCAGCTATACGACTCCAGCTCCAGCCCGGATGCCATAGGCGTAACAACGAATTCTTCCTTTTGCTGCTGTGTGGGAGTTCCGTAGTCCGGCACATCATCTCCATTGCTTCGGCTACCGCAGCCGCACAGCAGTGTCAGTGTTAAGGCTAAAATGATGCAAGTAATTTTCTTCATAAGTCTCATCCTCCTTTACGGGAATAGTTGGCAGCGCATCAGGTGCGGTAAGCGGTGAGCCCATGCCCCGCGCCGTAATTTTATGAACCAGTCTCAGTCTATATATTTTAGTATAGCATAAGTCTGGTTTCCCAGCAACCTGCCTTGCCCGAAAAACGATCGTCTGCCCTTAATCGATGGTATAAATGACACATGACTTGCTGAGCCAGCGGCTCTCCGCTTGCCGCGATGGGCAAAGTGTTCAACGATGCCGTCCGGCAGTAAGTCGAAGGCAGCAGGAAATCTCCCCTGGCCGCACAGCGGTTCGGGGAGATTTTTGCGTTTTGAGCAATGCGGCCAGACTCCAAACCTCCACTGCAAACTTTATTTTGCAGGAAAATCAAAGCCCATCATGCGCATATTCTCTTGACGGGGCGGAGAAACTACGATAAAATACGATCGACCACAGATTATCCTAAAATCATGGAGGCACGCATGGCATATATTACACGGGAGCTTGAGCGGAAATTTTTAAAGCTCAATGACTTTTTCAAGGTTATCCTTGTTACCGGCGCAAGGCAGGTCGGCAAAACTACGATGCTGAAGCATTTAGCCGAGAGCGACAGAACCTATGTCACGATGGACAACACCATGGCGAGAGAGCTTGCACAGTCTGATCCCGTGCTGTTCTTTCAGACCTATAAGCCGCCTGTCCTTATTGATGAGGTGCAGAAAGCGCCGGAGCTGTTCGAGCAGATCAAAATCATTTGCGATGAGAGCGACGAAAAGGGTCTCATTTGGCTGACCGGCTCGCAGCAGTACAACATGATGAAACGAGTGCGAGAGACCCTCGCCGGAAGAATCGGCATCTTGGAGCTGTATAGTCTGTCCGCAAGAGAAAAAGCAAGACTTGTGTTTGACACAGACTTGGACTTCTCTCTCGCCACCTTGCAGGCAAGACAGCGCAAGCTCCCGAAAAATGATGTGGTTCAGGTATTCCATCACATCTGGGAGGGCGGTATGCCGCAGGTGCAGGGCGTGGACGATGAGCTCCGACAGGAATATTTCAATTCCTATGTTGACACCTACTTGATGCGTGATGCTACCGAGGCGGGCGGCATTACCGACACCGTTCGCTTCCGCAAATTTCTTGTGGGCTGTGCTTCTCTTGTTTCGGAGCAGGTCAATTATTCCACGTTGGCTGAATCTGCCGACATCGCGCCGAGTACCGCAAAAGAGTGGCTGAAAATTCTCGTTGGATTAAACATCATCTATCTGCTTGCCCCATACTCCAACAACGAGCTGAAACGCCTTAGTAAAACGCCGAAGCTGTACTTCTGCGATACAGGACTCTGTTCGTATCTTTCCATGTGGCTGACACCGGATACGCTGCGTAACGGCGCTGCAAGCGGCCACTACTACGAGAACTATGTTGTGATGGAGCTGGTCAAGAACTACGCCTACGCAAAGTCCAAAGTGAACATCACCTACTTTAGAGACTCCAATGCAAAGGAAATTGATGTGTTCGTCGAGGAAAACAACGTCATTCATCCGTTGGAAATCAAAAAGAGCGCTGCACCCGACCGCCGTGAAGTCAAAAAGTACAGCGTCATTGATAAGGCTTCCTTGAAGCGCGGCAACGGCGGTATTATCTGCATGTGCGAGGAGCCGATACCGATCGATGCGGACAACTGTTTTATTCCGAGTAATCTGATTTGAAGAATTTTAAGCAGCATAAGTAGGCATCTCATGTGCCTAACCCATCTGGCTGCCATCTAAGCGAGGAGTGACCCGCAATGCGGATCACTCCTCGCTTTCAGTAGTCGCCAGCAAGAAATCTATATTCTCGCCAAGTGCCGCGCAATAAAAAGCGCTTTGATGAGGGAGACAGAAAACAGAAATGGGCTTTTCCGCTCGCAGCAGCGCTGCGTTTTCCGTTAGCATATGAATGGTCATCAACGGCCCTATTGTAATGTAATTGCCTGCGGCCGGGTCTATCAACGGACACACAACGGATATTCTCGTTGCCGCATTCCCCGGAATTGTATCCTTCTCAGTATTCTTCACATATCCGGCTTTGCTCAGGTTTTCGCTGCACACGGCCTTCAATTCATGATAGCCCCAGTCTTGAATGTATTTCAGGTCTTTCCATCCATCCCGATTTATCGGCACAACATAGCGCACCCCCAGCCGCACTACTTTACTGGGTTCCGCAGCAAGCGTCCTGCTCAAATTGCGAGGTCTGCGAACAAGCAAAATGCAATCATGCCCCATATCTTTTGAAGTGTGCATTCCCCTGAGAACGAAGTCGTCAAACAGGGCTCGCTCCTTGTTCACCACGTTCGCGTTCCACGACAGACCTCCCTGTGGCACAACATACACGGCCACCGGCACGCCACTGTGTACTGCAAAACCTACCTGCCGGGCAAAACGTGCTGCCATACCATTGCCCAAAATATTTCTCTTTATCTCAAGTATATTGTAAAAGCTGCGGTCATTGGCGGCATCCAGCGGCGGCAAAATCTTTGCGAGGCAGCTTGTCAATGACGGCTTTCCTTCATTCATTTTCTCGTCAAATACAAGAGGGCGGATGTCATAGCCTGCCGCAGCAAAAAAGCAATTGGCTCCACTTAAATCCAGCCGCCTGTCCAGTGGAATCCTCCGGGTGCAGCTGCCGCCTTTCAAATTTACTTGACCGACAATTTCTTTCGGTATGCTTGCCAGCCACGGAAAGAGTGACGCGCCATGCTCAAGAAGGAACAGGAGACCCGCTTTTGTGAGATTACAGGCATGGCGCATCCGCGGGCGGTTTCTTCCGTTAATCCGCACCATCACCTCGACGTCCCTGTCCTCGATGAAACCGCTGCTTTCCAACTCACGTATCGCGCGCACTCCCGCGTTGGCAGTCTGTGCAAAAACGGCAAGGTCATCGCGCCGTACTTGACCGCAAAGAGCGAGTGCGCACAGCATCCTGATTTTGATTTTAGAGGGTGTATACATTGACGTGCGCCTCTCCTCATTTCAGGGTGGCCGCCCCTTAAACGAACTATGTTGTATAACCACTTTACCCTTTTATTCGGGCGGCCACCGTATAGTAAAATATCTTTCAGATTGTCCCATTATCATAGATGCATTGGCGTTTTTGACTTCGGAAAATCGCAAAACGCTTGTTATTCCGCGGCTTTGCGGGTCTGTTGGCTTGTTCAAAATCCGGCATCTAAAATGTCCGTGTTTCAGTACATAAAACACTCCCGCAGTGATGTAATAAATGCAGGGTTAACTATCTATCCAGCTTCGCACCCGCTCCGTCCACATTCCGATGATGTATTCAGGCGTGGGGAGTACGTCGTTCATCGCTGAAACCGTGACGTATGTCCCTGCTGGGAGAAACTCTGATACCCTCGTAAAGAAGCGGAAATCCGCATAAACTCCATCATCGCCCGCCTCGAAATAAGAGCAAATCACGTCGGTGATCGACTTGGTGTTGTGGTTATCGGAGTCCAGATGTGGAGCGGCTGCATCCTTGTAAATGAAGAGATATGTGAGGCATTTCTTTGCGATTTTCGGCAGCTTTTCTTTCACAGAAAGCACTGACCCGCGCACAGTTTCCACAAACATTGGTGTGTCAAAGATGGCGCGTTTCTGCCCGTTGTTGATCACGCCATGAGCACGGATTGACGGCAGCATAGGCATCCGGACGAGCAACATATTTCCCTCGACAAAGGCGTCAAAGTCACCAGTTTCACGGGCAACTTTCCGATAGATCTGAGTGCATACATCATCGGGAGAGGGCGTTTCACTTGTGTCCAATCCCGCCCTGACTGCATCGATTTTGCCCATGAGCGTGAGCATCCTCAGGAGACTCCAGTAGGTATTGCTGTCCAGTTTTTCGATGGAATACTTCAGCGCGTTTGCTGTGGACGCTGCGTATTCCTCGTCGGCAAATTCGGCGTTCGCCATCCGCTGAACGGACTGCATTTCAGAGAAAAATCGTATCAATGCCTGCCCGATTTTCTTGTT
>CAKTZN010000037.1 GCA_934635545.1 uncultured Oscillospiraceae bacterium
TCTACGGCGTCGCCATCCAGCTGGTGAAGAACCTGCTGCACCTGCCCTTCGGCTCCAGCGCCGGCGTGGGCGAGCTGTCCAATTTCCTGCTGGGCGCGGTGTTCGCGTTTATTGCGGGTATCGTCTACAAGAAGCACAAGAACCGGGGCGGGGCGCTGTGGGGCTCCGTGGCCGGGGCCGCCGCCATGGCGGTCATCAGCATACCCATCAACTATTTCATCGTCTATCCCGCCTATGTGGTGCTGTACGGCCTGCCGCTGGAGGCCATTGTGGGGATGTATCAGGAGATCCTCGGGACGGTGGCGCAGGTGCCGACCTCCAACGCGCTGCTGAACTGCCTGATGGTGTTCAACGTGCCGTTCACACTGTGCAAGGGATTGCTGGACGTGGCGCTGTGCTTCCTGATCTACAAACCGCTGAGCCCGCTGCTGCACAAGTAAGAAAAAGAAATCCCCCCGGTTTCGCCGGGGGGATTTTATATGGGGGTGTGAAGCGTCGCCGGGGGGATGGTTTTATGTGGGCGGCGGGAGGTTTTGCAGCTCACACGCCCAGCTTTTCCAGGGCGGCCAGCTTCAGGCAGGTGCAGAACACGGCGATGGCCTGCTCCAGCTCCGCCACCGGCGGCAGGGAGGGGGCGATGCGGATGTTGCTGTCCTGGGGGTCCTTGCCGTAGGGGAAGGTGGCACCGGCACCGGTCATGGTGACGCCGGCCTCCTTGCACAGGGCCAGGGTGCGCTTGGCGCAGCCGGGCATGGCGTCCACGCTGACAAAGTAGCCGCCAACGGGGCGCTTGTAGCCGGCGATGCCCAGCGGGGCGATCTCCTTGTCCAGAGCGTCCAGCACCGCGTGGAATTTGGGGGCCAGGATGGCGGCGTGCTTCTTCATCAGGGCCAGGGTGTGGGCCTTGTCCTTCAGGAACAGAACGTGGCGCAGCTGGTTGATCTTGTCGAAGCCGATGGTCTGGATGTTGATGAGCTTGGAGAAGTAGGCGATGTTGTCGGCGCTGGATGCCATGACGCCCACGCCGGCACCGGGGAAGGTGACCTTGCTGGTGGAGGCGAACTCGTAGACCATGTCGGCATTGCCGTACTTCGCGCACAGGCTGATGATGTCGGGGAATTCCACATAGTCACAGTCGAACTCGTGGATGCAGTAGGCGTTGTCCCACATGAGCATAAAGTCGGGGGCGGCGGGCTTCATCTTCGCCAGACGGTCGATGGTCGCGGCGGAGTAGATCACGCCCTCGGGGTTGGAGTACTTGGGGACATTCCACATACCCTTGACGGCGGGATCCTTGATGAGGGCCTCTACCTGGTCCATGTCGGGGCCGTCGGCGGTCATGGGGACGGAGATCATCTCCACGCCGAAGCTCTCGGTGACCTTGAAGTGGCGGTCATAGCCGGGCACCGGGCAGATCCATTTGACCTTGTCCAGCTTGCACCAGGGCTTTTCGCTGTGGAGCAGACCGTGGGTGAAAGCCTTGGATACGGCGTCGTACATCAGCTGCAGGCTGGCGTTGCCGCCCACGAACACCTGCTCCGGCTTGCAGCCCAGGATGTCGGCAAACAGCGCCTTGGCGGCGGGGATACCGGCCACCTCACCATAGTTGCGGGTCTCGATACCGTCGGAGACAAAGTCCTCGGGCTTGATGAGGACGCCGAAGATATCCGTCACCAGATCCAACTGGTCGCGGCCCGGCTTGCCCCGCGCCATATTCAGCTTCAGGCCCAGTGCCTTCTGCTGCTCATAGGCCGCCTTGACGGCGGCGTACTCCGCCTGACGCTCCTGCAGCGTCATTTCCGCGTATTTTTTCATGGTATTGCCTCCTTATATGCTATCATTTTTGCCTAGTCTACCACACTTGCGGCAGTTTTGCAATACATAACAGGTGAACAATCGTCTTTCTGGCGGGGATTTTTGGTGAGAAAATTGCCGCGGTTTTCCGCGGCAATTTTGTATATTATTTATAAGCTCTCCGTTTCGTCCCGCTCCTGGGTCAGCAGTGCCTTTTTGGCCTCGACGCCGGACTGGGCGCAGCCGTATTCCCAGTTCCAGGGATCCTTGCGGCACACCCCGTCGGCATAGGGCACAAAGATGGACAGCAGGCCGAAGGCCGCCAGAAACCAGCAGTACCACATGCCGCCCACGATCCCGGCGGGGCTGGTGTACAGCTCGGGGGAGGTAACGGTGGCGTTGGTCAGGGCCGCGGCACTGAGAAGCTGGGCGCCGTAGGGGATGATGCCCTGGAACACGCAGGAGAAGATATCCAGCAGGGACGCGGTGCGGCGGGGATCCACCTTATACTCATGGCTCACATCGCGGGCCATGTCGCCTGCCACGATGATGGCCACGGTGTTGTTGGCGGTGGCGCAGTCGCACAGGGACACCATGGCGGCGATGCCCACCTGGGCGGACTTGTTGCCCTTCATCACCAGCCGCAGCTTCTGGATGATCCAGGCGATACCGCCGTTTCTGGCGATCAGCTCCGACATGCCGCCGCAAAGCAGCGTCAGGAAGAACACCTCGTTCATGCCGGTGAAGCCTGTCCACACGCTCTGGGCAAAGCCGGCGATGGTCATATCACCGGCGCAGATGCCGATGATGCCGGCGGAGAAGATGCCGATGGTCAGGGCGAAGAACACGTTCAGGCCGCACAGGGCCAGCACCAGCACCAGAATATAGGGCACCACCTTGATGATGTCGAAGGGCAGCGCCTCCAGGGGCATGACCACCTCGGGGCGGCCGATGAACAGCAGCAGCACCAGCGTCACAAGGGCGGCGGGCAGCGCCACCAGGAAGTTGACCCGGAACTTGTCCCGCATCTCGCAGCGCTGGCTGCGGGTAGCGGCGATGGTGGTATCGGAGATCATGGACAGGTTGTCGCCGAACATGGCGCCGCCCACCACCGCGCCGATCACCACCGTCAGGGACAGACCGCCCTTCTCCGCAATGCCCACGGCAATGGGGATGACGGCGGAGACGGTGCCCATGGAGGAGCCGGTGGCGGTACCCATAAAGGCGGAGATGACGAACAGACCCGCCGCCAGGAACTGCACCGGCACCAGGGACAGGCCCAGGTTCACGGTGGACTCGCGGCCGCCCATATTGGCCGCCACCTGCGCGAAGGCGCCCGCCAGAATGTAGATCATCAGCATGGTCAGGATGTCCACGTTGGCCGCGCCCTTGGCGAACACCTCAAACTTCTCGTTGATGGTGCCCTTGAACATGATGAAGGCCACCAGCACCGCCACGAACATGGCGGTGACAGAGGGGAACTGGTAGAAGGCCATCTCCGTGCCCTTGGCCTGATAGTAGATGCCTGCGCCCATGTAGATGACGATGAAGATCACAAAGGGGATCAGCGCCAGTCCGTTGGGCTTTTTCTCGTTGAGGGTATTTTTCATAGAATGGGAAACTCTCCTTTTCTCGTACTTTTCCTTTTCTCCACAGAAAATGTCCGCGGGGTGTTTCCGCCCCGTGGACATCTTCCAAAAGGTATCATACAGGAGAATGGCTCCCATTGTCAACACTGATTTCTATTTCCCTTCCATCTGGCTATCTGCATATTCGATAACAAAATTATCTTTTCCGCAGTTCATACACATCCGTCCGTCGGGCGGAGAGAATGGGGAGCTGCTGGCGGATGGTATCCACCCGCGCCATATCCAGGGTGGTGACGGCTGTCTGCGGCGTCTCGTCGCACTGGTGCACCACGGTGCCCCAGGGGTCGCAGACAATGGAGTGGCCCCAGGCCACATAGCCCGCCGCGGTGTCCCGGGCCGGGGAGGTGCCCACGGTGTAGCACTGGCCATCCACGGCCCGCTGGCGGAACAGCAGCTCCCAATGGGCGGGGCCGGTGGTCATGTTGAAGGCGGCGGGGACGACGATCAGCTTCGCGCCGGACAGCACCATCAGCTCCGAGAGCTCGGTAAACCGGAAGTCGAAGCAGACGCAGACGCCCACTCTGCCCCAGGGGGTATCAAAGGTGGTGACGCTGTCGCCCGCCGTCAGGGTCTCGGACTCCATGAACCGCTGGCCGCCCTTTACATCGATGTCGAAGAGGTGCATCTTCCGGTGCTTGGCCACCATTTGTCCGCCAGGCGCGAACACATAGCAGGTATTGTAGACCTTGCCCTCCGCCAGCTCCGGCATGGTGCCGCCCACCAGCCAGATGCCCCGTTCCTTCGCCAGGGCGCTGAGAGCCTGATACGCCGGGCCGCCCTCCTCCTCGCCATAGGGCCGGAAGCAGGCATTGTCATAGGGGCAGCAGAACATCTCCGGCAGCACCGCCATGTGGATGTCTCCCGCCTGCCGTACCATGTGGCAGGCGCGGCGGATATTCTCCTGCCTGTCCGCTGTGACGGACATCTGGATCTGCGCGATCTTCAATTCCATAGCAGCCTCCTAAAACTCCCGCAGCACCAGGTCGGTGCGGCCCTGATCCAGCGCGATCACCCGCAGCACACGCCCGGCGTACTCCCGCCGCACCATGTCCCGCAGGACGGTGCCGCTGTTGTAGCCGTGGACGATCCGCAGGCGGTAGGTGCCGGACTTGGCCCGCCGCAGCGCCGCGTCAATGGTGATCTTCGCCTGATATTCGTTTTTCCCGTGCAGGTCAATTTCGATAATGCCGCCCGCTGCCATATGGTGCCCTCCTTGCGATTCTTTCCTCCATGATACCGTAAAAGATTTGAGTTTGCAAGGTGAAGGTGGTATAATGAGTATATAAGATGGTTTCGCGCTTCCGAGCGAGAGGAGGGTTTCGTGGCTCCAGCCACGAGGTACTTTTGCCCGTGGCGGCAAAAGTACCCAAAAGCGCCACTTAAACCTGCGGTTTAAGGATCCGCGCACGCTATGCCGTGTACATATTTGTTGCCGTTTACCACGCGTTCGCGGAATATGTTTGATTTCGTATCGTATGACGTATCGACTTTCTTCTTGCGCCGCTGCCGCTGATGCCTGCGGTGGACAACGCTGGTGGTTCTACCATACGGCGGGGTGAGGTCACCCCGCCCTACGAAGCTCTGCCGCGCCTGCGCGTAGGGCGGCATGACCACATGCCGCCGCCCCGATTACGCCGGCACTCGATAAACATCTGTAGGGGCGGACGACCCTGTCCGCCCTGCCGATATCCCTTTGCATCTTTTCTGGGCCGACAGAGTCGTCGGCCCCTACGACCCGTCTATTCAAGGCCCCCGTATTCAGAAAGGAACCCAAATATGAAACTCCTCGTCCTCTCCGATTCCCACGGAAACATCGACAATATGGCCCGCGCTGTGGAGCTGACCCAGCCCCGGCACATCCTGCATCTGGGGGACTGCCTGCGGGACGCCCAGGCGCTCCATGAGCGCTATCCGGACATTCCCATGGACACGGTACCCGGCAACTGCGACTGGGGCAGCTTCGACACGCCGGAGCGGCTGCTGGAATTCGACGGCGTGCGGGTGCTGATGATGCACGGCCACACCCGGAACGTGAAATCCTCGCCGCTGGCGGCCCAGTACGCCGCCCGGGAGTACGGCGCGGATGTGCTGCTGTTCGGCCACACCCACCGTCCGCTGGTGGACTACGACGGCACGCTGTACACCATGAACCCCGGCACTGTCGGCGACTACCGCCGCCCCACCTACGGGGTGCTGACCATCGAAAACGGCAGGGCGGACTGCGCCGTGTTTGTATTGGAATAAGGAGAGACTATGTTCTATATCGGTTGTCATCTGTCCCCCTCCGCCGGGCTGCGGGCCATGGGGGAGACGGCGGTGTCCCTCGGGGCCACCACGCTGCAGTTCTTCACCCGCAATCCCCGGGGCAGCAAGGCCAAGCCCATCGACCCCGCCGACGCGGCGGCACTGATGGCCCTGTGCCGGGAGCAGGGCTTCGGCCCGCTGGTGGCCCATGCCCCCTATACCATCAACGCCTGCTCCAAGGATGAGCACACCCGGGAGTTTGCCCATCTGACGCTGGCGGACGACTTGCAGCGCATGGAGCACCTGCCCGGCAACCTCTATAACTTCCATCCCGGCAGCCACACCGGACAGGGCATCGAGACCGGCATTGCCCTCATCGCCGGGACGCTGAACGCCATCCTGACGCCGGACATCCACACCACGGTGCTGCTGGAGACCATGGCGGGCAAGGGCACCGAGGTGGGCGGCCGGTTCGAGGAGCTGCGGGAGATCCTGGACCGGGTACAGCTCTCCGATAAGATGGGCGTGTGCCTGGATACCTGCCATGTGTCCGACGCGGGCTACGACATCATAAACGATCTGGACGGCGTGCTGACGGCGTTCGACCGGGTCATCGACCTTGACCGGCTGAAGGCCGTCCATGTCAACGACAGCCTGAACCCCTGCGGTGCGAAAAAGGATCGCCACGCCCGCATCGGCGAGGGCTATCTGGGGGAGGAGACCTTCCGCCGCATCGTGAACCATCCGGCACTGCAGGGGCTGCCCATGGTGCTGGAGACCCCCAACGAGCTGCCCGGCTACGCCCGCGAGATCGCGCTGCTGAAGGCGCTGCGCCGGGACGGGACATGACAGGAGGCACAGATGGACAAGCAAAAAAGCATTGCCGCCGCGGCGGAGACGGAGGAGGACCGGCTGCTGCTGGCCCGGATCTATGACCGGCTGACCCACGGGGCGGATCGGGATATCTTCGCCGCCACCGGCTTTCTCTCCCCCCGGGAGCAGGCGCTGGTGCAGCGGCTGCTGCCCCATGTGCCGCTGGTGTTCTTCGGCGGCTGCCAGGAGGCGGAGCGGCGCATGGCCTGCTATGTGCCGGAGTATCTGCCGGAGGACTACCTCACCTCCGAGGACGGCCCGGCGGCCGCCGTGCGGGCGGAGTACTATGAAAAGGACGCCCTGACCCACCGGGATTTCCTGGGCAGCCTCATGGGCGCGGGCGTCAAGCGGGAGACGGTGGGGGACATCTACGTCTCCGCCGGACAGTGCGACTTTCTGGTGACGCGGGCGGTGCTGCCCTATCTGCTGGAGAATCTCACCTCGGCGGGCCGCACGAAGCTGCACCTGTCGGCCATCCCCCTGGAGGCGGTGCAGCGTCCGGCGGTGGAGAAGCGGGAGATCCGGGACACGGTGCCGTCGCTGCGGCTGGACTGTCTGGTGGGGGCGGCGTTCTCCATGGCCCGGGGCCCTGCCGCCCAGTTGATCGCCGCGGGTAAGGTGGCGGTCAACGACCTGGTGTGTCTGAAGGGCGACCGGCAGCTCCAGCAGGGCGACCGCATCGCCGTGCGGGGCTTCGGCAAGGCGGAGCTGGCGCTGGTGGGCGGCACCACCCGCAAGGGGCGGCTGTCGGTCACGCTGGCGCGCTGGGTGTAAAAAAATGACAAAAAGAGGGCGGAAGCGGCGCTTCCGCCCTCTTTTTGCGGCCCATTGTAAAAGTGCACAAAGGGAAGTCGACATAATGCGACAGCCGGTGGTCAAGTGGATGAAAACGCTTCCAGCAAAAAAATTTGTAAATTTTCTGTTGACAAATTAGCTCACGCTAACTATAATATTGCCGTGGTTAGAAAGGGCTAACCATTTTTTGAACACCAGAGGTTAGCCCATGCTAATAAACAGACACATTCAGAAAGAAGGGGACTTTATGATGCCGCTGACATTGGCCGATGTAGGGAAGGAACAGATCATCCACCGGATCGGCGGGAATGATGAGGTGCGCAGACATCTGGAAAACCTGGGATTCGTGGCAGGCGGCGAGGTAACGCTGATCAGCTCCATGGGCGGCAACGTGATCGTCAAGGTAAAGGAATCCCGCGTGGCCATCAGCGAGGAAATGGCCCGGAAGATCATGGTGTGATTTTAGCTGGCATGAAATCTTCGATTTTTCTGCCAACAGCTTTACCTGCGTCTTTATATTTTTAGATTTATATAAATATTGCGTGATAAGGAGGAGACACATGAAAACATTGAAAGAGGCCAAGATCGGCCAGACCGTGAAGGTCGTCAAGCTCCACGGTGAAGGTCCCATCAAGCGCCGCATCATGGATATGGGCATTACCCGCGGCACGGAAGTGTACATCCGCAAGGTGGCGCCTCTGGGCGATCCTATGGAAGTTACCGTGCGCGGCTATGAGCTTTCCCTGCGGAAGGCCGATACCGAAATGATCGAGGTCGAGTAAAATTTTTGTGTGACGGTTAGCGTCAGCTATCCGAAAGGAGCGTATATGGAAAAGCAAATTAAAATTGCCCTCGCGGGCAACCCGAACTCCGGTAAAACTACGCTGTTCAACGCGTTGACCGGCTCCAACCAGTTCGTGGGCAACTGGCCCGGCGTTACGGTGGAGAAGAAGGAAGGCAAGCTGAAGAAGCATGATGACGTGACCATCATGGACTTGCCCGGCATTTACTCCCTGTCCCCCTACACCCTGGAGGAAGTGGTGGCCCGTAACTATCTGATCACCGAGCGCCCCGATGCCATCCTGAACATCATCGACGGCACCAACCTGGAGCGTAACCTGTACCTGACCACCCAGTTGACCGAGCTGGGCATCCCCGTGGTCATCGCCATCAACATGATGGATATCGTGAAGAAGAACGGCGACGAGATCAACGTGGCCGAGCTGTCCCGCCAGTTGGGCTGCCAGATCGTGGAGATCTCCGCCCTGAAGGGCACCGGCGTCATGGAGGCTGCCGAGGCTGCCATCGCCGCCGCCAAGAACGGCAAGACCGTTCCCATGCACACCTTCTCCGGCCCCGTGGAGCACGCCATCGCCCACATCGAGGAGGCCGCTGTCCACAGCATGCCCGAGGAGCAGCAGCGCTGGTACGCCATCAAGATCTTTGAGCGCGACGACAAGGTGCTGGCGCAGATGAACATCCCCGCCGAGACCATGGCGCACATCGAGACCGACATCAAGGCCGCCGAGAAGGAGCTGGACGACGATGCCGAGTCCATCATCACCAATGAGCGCTACGTCTATATCGCCGAGGTCATCAAGAGCTGCTATAAGAAGAAGAACAAGGGCGAGCTGTCCGTCTCCGATAAGATCGACCGCGTCGTCACCAACCGCTGGCTGGGTCTGCCCATCTTCGCCATCGTCATGTTCCTGGTGTACTACATCGCCATGATGACCGTGGGCTCCGCCGCCACCGACTGGGCCAACGACGGCCTGTTCGGCGATGGCTGGCACCTGTTCGGCATCGGCTCCGCTGAGTACAGCGAGGTGGCTGACGCCTATGGCGAGGCTTCCCTGATCGTGGACGGCTATGACGCCTACATCGAAGAGAACGGCGCTCTGGCCGCCGACGGCACCTTCACCTATGACGTGGAGGACGAGGAGACCCTGGCTGTCGAGACCGAGACCGCTACCCTGGCCGACTATGAGGAAGCCAAGGCCACCCTGGATGAGATCGGCGACGAGCCCGATCCCGCCGACTACGGCGTTTGGGTCCCCGGTATCCCTGTTCTGATCGGCAACGGCCTGGAGGCCGCCGGTGCGTCCGAGTGGCTGAGCGGCCTGATCCTTGACGGTATCGTCGCCGGTGTCGGCGCGGTGCTGGGCTTCGTTCCCCAGATGCTGGTGCTGTTCCTGCTGCTGGCCTTCCTGGAAGCCTGCGGCTACATGGCCCGTATCGCCTTCGTGCTGGACCGTATCTTCCGCAAGTTCGGTCTGTCCGGTAAGTCCTTCATCCCCATGCTGATCGGTACCGGCTGCGGTATCCCCGGTGTTATGGCTTCCCGTACCATCGAGAATGAACGCGACCGCCGTATGACCATCATGACCACCACCTTCATCCCCTGCGGCGCCAAGGTGCCCTTCATCTCCATGATCGCCGGCGCCATCTTCGGCGGCAGCGCTCTGGTGGCCACCTCCGCTTACTTCATCGGCATGGCTGCCATCATCGTCTCCGGTATCATCCTGAAGAAGACCAAGATGTTCGCCGGTGATCCCGCTCCCTTCGTTATGGAGCTGCCCGCATACCACTGGCCCACTCTGGGCAACGTCCTCCGCTCCATGTGGGAGCGCGGCTGGTCCTTCATCAAGAAGGCCGGCACCATCATCCTGCTGTCCACCATCTTCGTGTGGTTCACCACCTACTTCGGCTGGGTCGACGGCCAGTTCCAGATGCTGTCTGAGGAGCAGATCGACGGCTCCATCCTGGCCAAGATCGGCAACGCCATCGCCTGGATCTTCGCGCCTCTGGGCTGGGGCAACTGGCAGTCCGTCGTGGCTTCCATCACCGGCCTGATCGCCAAGGAGAACATCGTCGGTACCCTGGGCATCCTGTTCGGCAACGGCGACGGTACTGTGTACCAGGCCATGGGTGCCGCCTTCAACGGTGTCACCGGTTATTCCTTCATGGTGTTCAACCTGCTGTGCGCCCCCTGCTTCGCGGCCATCGGCGCCATCAAGCGTGAGATGAACAACCGCAAGTGGACCTGGTTCGCCATCGGCTATCAGTGCGGCTTCGCTTACCTGATCGCCCTGATGATCAACCAGTTCGGCGGCTGGTTCCTGGGCGCCGGCAATATCATCGGCACCATCGTGGCCGTCATCGTTCTGGCCGGTCTGCTGTACATGCTGTTCCGTCCCTACAAGGACGCCACCAAGCTGAGCGTGAAGATGTAATTCACACCCGCAATATCACTCACTTACCAATTCTGAGAAAGGAGCGCTTGCCATGCTGGCTGATATTCTGATTTGTCTTGTTCTGATTGCCATTGTCACTTCCATTGTCCACTCCCTCATTAAAAACAAAAAGCAGGGCAAGAGCCTTTGCTCCGGAGCCTGCACTGGCAACTGCGCGCACTGCGGCGGCCATTGCAGCCACAAATAAGAAAAACGGCCGTCGAAAGACGGCCGTTTTTCATGGGCGGCAGAGAGCAAGTGTTTCGCGCTCCGGCGCGACCTACTTTTGCCAATAGCGGCAAAAGTAGGCAAAAACGCCAGAAGGAACCTCCGGTTCCTTCACCTCCCGGCGTGCTATGGCGTGTATGTATTTGTAACTGTGTACCACACGTTTACGCGAGATTTGCTTTTTTCGATTTGATAAAAGGATCGTCTTATCACCAGCGTCGCTGCCGCTGATGCCTACGCCGAACAATGTTTCTGGTTCTACCGTTGATAACGTGAGCGGCAGCGGCGCAAAAGAAAAGTCAATGCGTCACACGCTACGAAAACAGTTATGTTCCGTGAACGCGAGGTAGAAAGTCACAAATTCGCGGTGCAGCATAGCGTGCGCGGATTCTTAAACCGCAGGTTTAAGCTGTCTTTTTGGTCACTTTTGGGACAGCGGCCAAAAGTGACTCGCCCCGGAGGGCGAAACTCCCCGACTTTCGCAGTGTAAATAGACAAATGCTTGACACCGTTCCGGTTTCACGCTATGATATAATCCGTAATCATTCATTGAGGGGTTCACCGAGTATGGCAGAAAGACTGACCCCCCGTAAACAGCAGGCGCTGGAGATGCGCAGCCGCATCCAGAATGTGGCCCTGGATCTGTTTGACCGGGAGGGATTTGAAAATGTATCCGTGGAGGAGATTGCCCAGAAGGCGGGCTGCTCTGTGGGCAATATCTATCACTACTTCAAAAGCAAGGACGAGCTGGCCATCCAGGTCACCAGCCATGTGGACGCGGCGTACCTGACGCTGGAGGCGGAGTATCTGGCGGATACCGCCCGTCCCGCACGGGAGAAGCTGCTGGACTTCGTGGGCCAGTCTCTGCGGATCAGCAGTAGCGACCCGGTGCTGTACAAGGCGTTTATCCACGCCATGAAATACCCGGAGCAGGGCGCGCTGCAGCGCAACGAGCACCGCATCTATTACCGGGTGCTCTCCGAGCTGGTGGAGTTGTGCCGCCGGGAGGGCGGCATCGCCCGGCAGTATGACAACGACACGGTGGTGGAGTATCTGGTGACGCTGCACCGCGGCACGCTGCTGGAGTGGCGCATCTACGAGGGACGGTTCGATATCGCCCAGCACGGCATGGCCATGGCAGAGATCCTGCTGCGGGGGCTGGAGGCGTAACAACATAGACAGGCGTTTGGTCGATTTCACGACCGAACGCCTTCTTTTTTTGTTCACAACGCCGATATTTGAAAAGACGTGGGAAAAGAGGGGGCAACGCCGTTGACAAACCGGACGGAAAGTGCAATACTGTGAATAGTTCATTAAGTGATTCGGTGAAATTTTTGACGAAGTATTCGATGAAATAAGAGAAAGAGAGGGAACCCCCATATGAAGATCCTTGTCATCAACCCCGGCGCCACCAGCACCAAGATCGCCGTGTTCGAGGAGGACCAGCAGCTCTATAAGCTGGGCATTGACCACTCCGCCGAGGAGCTGGATCAGTTCGAGCGGGTCATCGACCAGGCGGACTACCGCAAGAACGCCATCCTGAACGCCGTCGCTGAGGCCGGCTATAAGCTGGAGGACTTTGACGCGGTGTGCGGCCGCGGCGGTCTGTACCGCCCCATCCCCAGCGGCACCTACGCCGTCAACGACAAGGTGATGCACGATGTGGAGACCGCTCCCTATGGTGAGCATCCCTCCAACCTGGGCGCGTATCTGGCCAAGAAGCTGGGCGACATGGTGGGCATCCCCGCCTTCTTTGTGGATCCCGTGTGCGTGGACGAGATGACCGAGATCGCCCACTACACCGGCTTTGCCGAGTTCCGCCGCCTGTGCCAGTTCCACGCCCTGAACCACAAGTCCATCGGCCGCAAGGCCGCCA
>CAKTZN010000038.1 GCA_934635545.1 uncultured Oscillospiraceae bacterium
TCCACTGGTCGGCCATGACGCCGCCCACGCTGCCCAATGCTGCTTTGATCAGTCCCATAATCTTTCTCCTTTTCTATATTGATAAAAATTGGTTTTACGCCCAGGGGTCCTGCGCCACGGGAATACGGATGCCGCTGAGGGGACTGGAATACTCCCACAGGAACCACTGGCCGGTAGAGGGTTTCTGCCGCAGCTTGATGGGCCGGGGCGAGTCCGCACCGGGGGTGGCGATGAACACCCGCAGATAGCCCGGTTCGATGTCCTGCGGACGGGGATCAGCCTGTACGTTCAGCACATAGGGCGCAGTGGGGGTATAGCCGTTCTGAGGTGTGGCGCCGTTGAAGTACGCGGTGGCCAGATACTCCTTGCCCCGCAGGCGATCGCGGAGGAACTGGCTGTCATAGGGGGTCATGGGGCGCGGGCCGCGGAGGATATTCATGGCCTCCACGCCCTCGTTGGGGTTCTTTACATACAGGTGCAGGGCGCACAGGAAGCCCGCCACCACCTCCTCCGGGGTGTTCAGGGACAGGGTCTGGAACTCCGCCAGGGTGGCGGGGAGAGACGTCAACGTCACTTGCATGGTGCTACCTCCTTATTCTCAAAAACGATTGCCGCATTCGGGGCAGAACTTGGGCATGGCGCCGCCCTCCGGCTTCCAGCCGCAGTTGGGGCAGGCGGCGATGGCGGCGGGACGGGGCGTGCCGCAGGATTCGCAGAACTTGCCGGTGCTTCCCGCGCCGCAGTTGGGACAGGTCCAGGCGTCATTGGCGGTGGACATCGCGGGAGCCGCGGCGGGGGCTGCCGCGGGCGCGGCGGCCTGCTGGGAACGGCGGGTCAGGGCTGTTTTCAGCTCTTCGGCCATCTGCTGGTATTCGCGGTATTCCACGTTGTACTCGGGATGCACGTCGTCGGGCATCATCAGGCGGAAGCCGGTGGAACGGGGCGCTTCGCTGCGCAGCACGATGTCCCGCGGGTTCAGCCGGAAACGGATCTGATTGATGTAGGGGTGGTCCATCAGGTTGATCTGGAACCAGAAGGCATAGCGGTATTCGTAGCGGGGCGGGTCATAGCTGACCTGCTTGTTTTCCTCGTTGGCATGGGTCAGCTCGGTGCGGTTCTGGTCGATATCCAGATCGCAGCCGGTGACCAGGCGCAGATCGATGATATCGGGGTTATCGTGGATGATATCCTGGGCGGCGGTGACGATGAAGCGGCCGTTCGCCTCGTCGATATAGACCTTCTGCTTTTCACCGATGGTGCGGGTGGGGCGGAAGGCACTCAGCTGGGCCTGATTGGCCACGCGCTGATCCATCTGCGCTTTGATCTCCGCCACGGTGGACTGCTTGCGCTGGGTAAACCAGGGGGACAATTTGGCGGCGCAGGTCTTGCACAGGTTGCCGTCGGACAGCTTGCGGTTGCCCAGCAGGCCGATCTTCTCGCCGCAGATATCGCAGAATTTCTTGTCAAATAGACCCATAGGGGCCTCCTTTCTTCCTTTTCAGGAGTTGCAAAAGTCCCGCGCCGCGTGGTGTATGGAAAGCACCCCGGCCATATTGTCTGCCAGAGTCCGCGCGGCGCGGGACGGTTTGCTGTTGTCAAATCAGGCCGATCACCAGTTCATAGAGATATTGCAGGTCGTAGACGTCGATGCTGCCGTCTTTGTTCAGGTCGCAGGGGTTCTTTCCCGCCGTGGGGACGATCCCCTGGGTCAGATATTCATACAGCGCCTGCACGTCGGAGACATTGACACTTCCGTCCCAGTTCAGGTCGCCCCGCTTTTGAGGGGTGTTTGTCGTAAGGCTGATCAGCCCGTAGTACTGGCCGACCCGACACTCGCCCAGATGCAGAACCTGCTCGGTGGTTCTGTCATACCGCGTAAGTTCGGCAATTCTCGTTGAAAGGCCTAATTTCCCCGGTTTTGCCAGCTCTACGGTGCATTTTCCACGAATGACATAGCCGTCCTTGGGCGTTACAGACACAAAGACGCAATAGGTCTCGCTATCGTCTATGGTCGTCTCCTTAATCAATTTCAGCCCTCCGGAAACACGCGTATAGACCGCTTGAAGCTTGATCTCTGCGTTTTTGGAGTCTATCTGCACTTTGTTCCACTGTTTTCCATTGGCCAGTCCGTCGACGGTGCCGGTAATGTTTTTCAGCAGCTTTTTTGGCGTAACTTCAATGGTGAAGGTGAGGTAGCTGTAACCGCCGTTTGTGGTGGCGGAGGGAGTCCCAACGATGGACACCCCTTCGCTGCACGTTACGGCGGTGTTGTCCGCAAAGGAGCTGCCGTTGTTTGCCACCAGCACGATCTCCTTTTGATAGGCCGTGCTGCCGGAGGGCTGATACCAACGGCCGGAGCTGGTAAGCTCGGCGATACCGCTGCCGCCCGCCGTAAAGGAACAGGCGGGAAGCGTGTTATCCGCAATGTCCTTGGTGTCCACCGGGCGGTTCAGCTGGATATTGACGGTGCTGATTTTGGTAGCAATACCATTAAACGTGCCGGAAATGGCATTTGTCGCGATAAGCTGGGCGTCGCCGCCGGTAGTCATCAGATTCGTGCCGAACAGCAACATATAGTTCTCACCGGCCACGGGGCTGAAACTGGTGGAATAGGTATAGATGGTGTCGCCATTAGAATCTGTGGCCTTGTCAGGCTGGCTGCCCTGCCACAGGTTGGTGCCCTGGGCGGTGTCCTTCACCAGCTGCTGGAACTGGGGCAGCAGCTGCACCAACCCCTTGTCAATGGAGGTCTGGATGGCTTGAGGCACTCTGACCTTCACATTGACGCTGTAATTGATGCCCTGCGCCAATGGCATGGTGAAGCCGCTTCTTGTCTCCGTGCCATAGATGTTGTTGCTGGCGTCAGTGACGGTGACACCCTCGATGCTGGGCGCGTCAACGAATTTTAGTGCGGCAAATTTTCTGAAATCCACGCCGTTGCTCGGATCGTAAAGCCAATCCTGCGTACCTGCGTCCAGCGGAATGGTGAGCACAATGGCTCTGCTGCCGGAGTTCGTTCCGTCGAAGTACCGATAGGAGACCGGGTAACCTCCCACGCAGAGGGCTTCATGGAGCCGGTAGGCCCCTGTATTTTCGTTCCCCTTCTCGTACTTCCGCCCGTTGATGGTGACGGTGGGGTTCTCGGTGTCAAAGACATACCGGTCGTTCAGCTTCAGCGTCACCGTCAGCGCGTAGCGGCGGCTGCTGTTACTGGGGTCAAAGGTGCTGGTGGATTCCATGGGTTGTCCCCCGGAAAGCCCGCTCTGCGTGTCGTACCATTTGTACTCATCCACCCGATAGGCCGCGCCGATGGCGCTGTCATATACCGGCTCTATGGAGGTGATCGGTTTTCCACCCTTGATGGGCTGCGTGATGTTCAACTCAATGGAGTTGAAGGTCACGTTGGCGGTAGTGGAGTACACAGCTTCGACATTAAGGTTCTTATCACCCATCCGGAAGGAGCAGGTCACATTGTCGGAGCCGCTTTCATTGCTGGCATAATCTGTCACATTGCAGTACCACTGGATGTAATCCTTACTTGTGTAGAACTTGCCGTCATCGGTAGTGGTGAACTTCCAGCCAGCGAAGTAATTACCGTACTTCACCTTATCCGCGGTCAGCGTGATCTTGTCACCCTCTTTGGCGTAGCCGGTCTTTGCGATAGCAGTTGAAGTGTCCGGCCTGCTCAGACCCGCAACAGTGACGTTGTTGCTTGCGTACTTTACTTCATAATCCTCCTGCTCGCCGTTGATCTTGATCCAGACGTTATAGAAGAAGCCCTGCATCTCGTCGGCTTCCGCGAGATTGAGCCGCTGGGCCACTCTTTCGACCTTAACGACCTTTGCGCCGCTTATGGTGAAGTTTGAGGCTTCCAGCTCACCCAGATAGCCGCCGCCCTTGACAATACTGGTTACCGGCCATGAGGTGTCCTGAAACGTGAAGCGGTAGGTCATGCCCGGCTTGAAGGTATCATCCTTCAGCAGCCGCCGCCCTGTTCCCTCCGCAATGATGGCCGTGGCTTTGTAATCATCGTACACATATTCCGGGTGCTGCGTCCTGCCGTACGGCGGGCAGTACGGGCTCAGGGTCGCCGTCTGGTCTACTCTGTCTTCATAATATTTGGGGTTGCTGCCGCCTGTGCCGGTAGCATCCAAAATCGTCATTCCATTGTTCTGGATGTATGCATCGCTGGCCTTTTGGTCCGCCGCAAAGCCGATGAGCGTTGCCTTGCCGTTTTGCGTAGCTCCTGCCGCAAAGGCCGCGGCGGGCAGCAGCGTCAGCACCATCAGGAGGGCTAAAACCAGACTTATGATTCGTTTTTTCATCGGTGTTGTCTCCTTTTCTCAAGGATCACTCCCAGACCATCTGGAAGTACAGGGGGCTTTGGCCGTCAAACAGGTCCTGGCCGTCCAGGATGCTGACGGTCAGGCCGCCGAAATCGGGGTTTACTGCCCATGCGCCCATGAGACCGCTGTCCGTCCGGAAGAACCAGGTGCAGAACAAGCCGCCGTCACACATGCCAAGCGCCGCCACAACGCCCCGATAGGCGGTGTAGCTGCCGGACGCGGTCCGCGCGTACAGCGAGTTCTCTCCGGCTGTGTCGCAGGTGAGGATAAACGCTTCGTCCTCCGTCTGCCACTGGCCCGCAATGGCCTGATCCAGCGCGTCGGTCTGGGTGGCCACATAGTCGGTCAGGTCGTACTCCGTACCGTCTATCGCTACGGCCACAGGCGCGTCGGCGCTGCCCAGCTTCAGGCTCTTGATGACCGGCAGGCCGAACAGGGGGCCGCGGTTACTGAGGTGGGAGAACTCCACGCCATTGTAGATGTCCACCACCTCCACGTGGCCCGTATCCGTCAGGGCAAAGGCGTAGAGCAGGCCGCCGTCGCCCGCCGTGGCCATCATGATGTCGGTGTAATCACCGTAGCAGCCGTACACGGGATAGTACTGTCCGGTTCCGGAGGAATAGCCCTCCAGCCCCCGGCCGCCGCTGATGATGGCGATGCGGTAGGCGTTATACTCGCTGTCCTGCGCCGCGCCGCTCTCCCCGCCTGTCTCCGGCAGCTCCACGGCCACCGGCTGGGCGTACCAGCCCGCTCCGGCGATGGAGCCGATGTTCAGATAAGCGGCAAAGCTGCCGTCATCGTTGGGGACAAAGGGGACGTCCCCGTCCACCATGGCGATGGTCATGGCCCGCAAGGGCACCAGATATCCGGCGGTGTCGGCGTCCATCGCGTCCACTCCGGCATACATGTTGTCAAAGGTCCGCGCCGCCGCCCGACGGGCTTCCGTCAGGAAGGCGTCGCCGTCCACGTTCAGGGCGGAGAGCACCTGTGCGCCGGTCAGGCGCTTGCCATTGGCGAAGTCGAAGTGATAGACGTTGTAGCTGTTGGAGGCGTCAGGGTACTGGGCGGACACCACCAGCGACAGCAGGCTGCCGGTCCAGTGGCTCTCCCACGCGATGTCGGAGACGGTGAGGCTATAGCCCTTTTCCAGCGCCTCCTGCAGCGCGTCCACGTCGGCCTGATAGGTCTCGGCGATCTCCTGGTTCAGCGCCCGGGCGTCCGCCGAATCGGCGGACACCTGGGGCACATGGAGAGAATAGGTGTATTCGTTGTCCCACTCGTCGGTATAGCTGCCTTCCATGGTGTACAGCTCGGTAATGAGACTGTCGTTATAGGTCTTGCCGCCCGACGGGGAGGGCCGGTCGCCAGAGGGAATGGTTCCAGAGGTGCCGCCGCAGGCGGTCAGCGCCAGCGCCAGACACAGCGCCGCGCAGAAAATACGAATCCTTTTCATGGCTTACTTCAGGTGCAGGGAGCCGATGATGGCCTCTGCCAGCGGCAGCTGATCCGCCTCGGAGGACATCTCTACCTTGAAGTACACGGCGGCCACGTCGCTGCTGCCCAGGCTGGTGGTATCCAGCAGGTAGCAGTGCACCACGTTATCCCAGAAGTCGATATAGCGGACATGGTGGCAGGGGAAGCCGCCCACGGTATAGGTCAGATCCTCATGGAACTCCTTCTCTTTCTTGAGGTTGTTGGACATATTGTTGTTGCTGCCCTCAATGGAGGAGCTGCCCTCGGGATAGACGTACATGCCGCTCTCGAAATAGAGGTAGTCGCCGGAGACCTGCTGCAGCGCGCCGAGACTCTCCTGCAGCTTGTCGGTGGGATAGTTGATGGCGGCATTCTTCTTGTCGCCGATCACCAGCTCGCCGTCGAAGCTGCTGGTATCCACCTTCGTGCCGCCGGTGGGCAGGGTGGTGGGCTTGTTGGTAGTACCATTATCGGAAGAAGCTACTTCCGTGGGGATGGTGACAGTCAGGCCCCAGAAATCCACGATCTCTTCCAACGTCATAGCGTTGTACTTCTCCTCATACTCCGGCTGCAGGCGCAGGTAGTCCTCGTCGGTCCAGCTCTGGCCGATGGGGCGCAGGCAGCAGACGATCTTCAGGGCGCTGCCGTTGTCCTTCTCCACCGCCAGATTGATGTACAGCAGGTCTTCATCGGCGTAAAACTGGACGAAGCTCTCATCGGTCAGGTCATAGCCGATCAGCTTGCCGTGGAGATCCATATCGTCGTCCGCCGCGTCATAGGTAACGGAGACGTCGCTCAGGCCGCCGTTCTGATCCACGCTGATGATGATAAAGGGGGTGCAGTTGCCGTTATCGTCAAACAGGAACCGGGCCAGCGCGTGGCAGGTGTTGCCGTTGTTGCTGTCAAAGTCACCGGTGCAGTCATAGAACTTGGTCAGACCCACCCAGTCGCCCTCGTAAACGCTGGCGAAGGAAAGGGGGAATTCGCCCTTTTCGGCGCCGCTGCCGTTTTCGGGATTCTCCACGCCACCCTCACGGACGAAGCGCATGCCGATCTGCGTGCCCAGGTAGTAGTCCAGCGTGATGGTGCCGTTTTCCAGCTTGCCGGTGGTGGTGGGCTCCATGTCCAGTTGCTTGTAAAGGTCCTTGTCAAAGTCGCTGAGAATGGCTTCCAGATTCAAGTCGCTGCCCTTCAGCGTCCACTTGAACTCGATGGGCATATCGTTGACGGTGCCGCTGCCGGTGCCGTCGGCGTTCAGCTGGAGGTAGTTCTCCTCCTTGCTGTTGCCGTAGTACTCGGTCATGCCGGTCCAGTCGTCGTCACTGAAAAGGCTGAGCTCGGTACCGTAGTAAGTACCGGCCACGTCGGCGCCGTCGTTCTTGCCGCCGTTTCCGCCGCCGCAGGCCATCAGGCTAAAGGCCATGACCAGTGCCAGTATCAGCGCCAGCAGCTTTTTGGTTTGTTTCATGTTGTTCTCCTTTCCATTTTCAGAACACTGTTGTTTTGTGATCTCCTGCCCTGCTTATCGTTATCCCACCGGTTCGGTGCTGCGCTCAAATTTTGCGATATTGCCGCACATGCTGCCGTCCAGCGTCCACACTGTGTAGAGATACAGGGTGTCGCTGTCGATCAGGGCGGCGCTGAACGCCGTGTCGTCGTTCGGATGGTCGGAGGTGCGCTCCAGCTCCACATACCACGACTGGTTGGGACAACTGGCATACAGTGCGCCCTCCAAAAATGTCACCGGCATGTCGGCCTCGTCAAACCGCACCTTGCCGCCTTCTTCATCCTGTTGAAGATAATTCGCCCGGATCATCCCCACATCGTTCTCGTAGAAGTCCAGCGTGGCGGTGAACGCAAAGTCCGCCGGGTCATAGATGTTATCCTCGGTCATGACCCAGCAGCCCAGCAGATCGGCGGCGGTCAGATCGTCGCCGGAAACGCTGACCACGTTGCCCTCTCCGGCGGCGTCCGTCACATCCGGTTCGGCTGGCTGGGGCTCCAGAGCTTCTGTGCCGCCGTGGTTCTGCTGGGGCAGCTGCGCGCCTGTGCCGCCGTCGCCACTGTCACCGCCGCAGGCCGTCAGGCACAGCGCCAGTATCAGCAGCAGGCAGATGCCAAGCTTCTTCATTCTCTCATCCCGCCTTTCTCACAAGCTCTCCAGAATGGCGGCCAGATACCGCTCACTGGTAGAGTTATAGATGAATGCGTCGATCAGACCGTCCTTCTTGCACTGCATGACCCGGTTGGCCAGCTTCGGCTCGGCATTTTCATCCACCGAGAGCACAAACTTGCAGCCGTTGCCCTGCCGCCGGACGGCTTCGCAGATCTTCAGCCGTTCTTCCAGCATCCACGGTGTATAGCCCGTCACCTCCATAAAGAGGGCATAGGGCTTGAAAAGACGGCACTGCTCGATGGTGTTCTCCGGGCTGTCCGAGATAATGGGATTGCAGTCGGTCATTTCCATCCGAAGCACCCGATCCAGCGCCCGTGCCACCAGCTGGCTCTGCATATCCAGCACAATGAGCCGCATAGCCTCACCTTCCTTCCTGTATGACAACATCAGATTTTTTTACACTTTCATTGTACGGTGTTTCACCTTCTCTGTCTTTATACGAAAGTATAGTCTTTCGGCTTTGACGGCATTTTTGGGGTAAAAGAAACGCCACCTGTCGTTTGACAGATGGCGTTTCTACGATATTTAATTTTATATGTCACCCATCGCGGTGATAACGGTACTCTCGATGGCAGCGGCCACCAGCTCCTGCTTGGTCTTGAAGCCGCACTTCTGGATCATCTGGTTCATGTGGTATTTGACGGTGGCCTCCTCCAGAAACAGCTTCCAGCCGATGGCAGCATAGGAGTTGCCCCGGATATACAGCCGCAGGATGTTCTTCTGGGTATCGGACAGCTCGTCCGACCATGCGCTGCCGATCTCTACGTTGGGTTCCTTGTCGGGGAAGATATGCTCGCCTGCCAGCGTGCGCTGCACCACGTCCATCAGCTCCGCTTCGCCGTGATCCTTATACCACAGGCTGTCCACCCCCACGCGCCGGGCCTTCTCCAGCACAAGCGCATCCACCAGCGACGTTACCACGATGATCTTCGTCCGCACCGACTGGCTGCGAATCTCCTCCGCTGCCGTCAGGCCGGAGTGGCCGTGGAGCGTCTGCACATCCATCAGCACCAGATCCACCCGGTTTATCTGGCAGAAATACGCCGCCTGTGCCGCGTCCCGCAGGGAACCGGCCACCGCAAAGCGCTCGTCGGCGCGGAACATGGCGGCGAAGAATTCCTGCATGTACTTGTTGTCTTCAATGATCAGAACCTGCGTGGTCATAGCTCCATCTCCTCCCGCATCAGGGTAAAGCGCAGGGCGAATTCCGGATAGTGGGACACCGTCATTTCGCCGCCTGCGTTTTCGATACTGCGCCGCAGATTGGACAGGCCGCCGCCCTCCCGGACAGGGCCGTGAGGGACGCTGCCGTCGTTGGTAATGGTGACGGTATAGCCGCCGGTGACGGCGGCGATCCGGACAGTCACCGCCGTGCCGTGGGCGTGGCGGACACAGTTGGTAACGCACTCCCGGATGGCCTGCACCACCAGATCATAGATGGCAGGCTCAATAGGCAGCATGCCGTCCAGCCGTATCTCCACCCCCAGCTCCGCCACCTGAGCCAGCAGCCGGTCATAGGGGTCGTCGCTGTCGGCGCTTTTGGAATAGACCAGCGTTCCGGCGGCGATGGACAGCTTTTTCAGTTGTCGGGCCACGTCATCCTCCGTGGTCTCGTTTTGCAGGATCCGCCGGATCACCGCCAGACTGCGGCCGATATCGTCGTGTATCTTCATTTTGAAGGTCAGGTACTCCCGCTCCCGGATGCGATCCTCCGCACGGGCGTACATTTTTTGCAGCTTCTCATTGACCCGCCGCAGCTCCCGGTTGTCGTGGGCCAGCTCATCGTTGGCGGCATACTGCTCCGTGCCGTCGGTAAAGATGGCCTCGGTATAGGTCTGGCCGTCCGGTGCGGCGGTCTGCCGCTGGGTATAGTACCACACGCTGCCGTCGGGGAACACGAAGCCGCCGTCATGTGTCCGTCCGATGCCCCGGTCGGTGCAGTGGGCCATGGCCTCGTGCAGCTCCGGGAGCGTTTGCAGATCCCGGCCCGTCATGGCGTGGTACAGCCGGTACATCTGGCGGTTGCACAGCTTCACGGTGCCCCGGCGGGTGAAATAGCACCCCGCCATGGGCAGGTCGTCCATGGCCTCCTTGATACTGGCGCGGGTCACGGAGCCGCCGTAGCGGCGTCCGCCGCGGTAGATCCCGTACAGTGTGAACAGGATGGACGCTGCCGCAATGCCCCACAGCATCCACGCCGGAACGCCATTCAGCCACGGGAGGTCATACAGCACGCACAGCAGTGCCAAAAGCAGCACCAGCCACACGGCGCTAATGCGCCACAGGGGCGATTTCCGCCGGGGATACATCCGCAGCAGATGGAACATTTGGATGCACAGGACCAGAAATATAACCGCCATCAGCGTCAGGCGCGCCGTCTGGGGAATCATGCCCCATGTCATAGGCCATCACCTCCCGCCGTCAATGGACAGGTGATGAACCAGCCGTCCTCGTCCCGCTCCCACGCTGCCTGCGGGTATTTTCCCGCCAGCGCCGACAGATCGGCGCCGCACTCCAGATTGACCCGCAGGCACAGGCCCTCCCCTTCCCCGGAGATGGTCACATAGTAATAGGATAACGTATCCAGCGCCGTCTCCAGCGCGTCCTCGAACAGGTCATAGGCCGCCAGCGCGGTCTTTACCGACAGTATCGCTTCTCTGCGGGGCAGATACAGGTTGCCGCTGATGTCCGCCAGCGGCAGGTTGCTGCAGGATTCCCGCAGTGCGCCCTCCAGCAAATGCAGCGGCAGCGCGGCGCTGCGGTCGGAGGAGATCACCATGTCCTTGTGCCGCTTGATGTAGGTGGCCAGCACCAGGATCCGCAGCAGAAGCTGCGAACGCTGCTCCTCCTGCTCCGGCGGTGTCTGCATGAACCGGGCGGTCAGGGCGTCGATCTGCCGCAGATGGCTTTGGGTCTCCCGCTGCACCAGATCGTACAGCCGGTTCTGCTCCTCCAGCTTATAGCGCTGGGCGTCCTTCCGGTATTGATCCCGCAGCAGCTCGTTGCGGTCCTGCAATTCCTCCTTGAGGGCTTCCAACTCCGCTTTCACCCGCAGCAGCTCCGACACATCCTCCTGCCAGATGATATGCCCATCGTGAATGGGGTGGGCCTTCAGCAGCGTGCCGCCGTCCAGCAGGTACTCGCCCTGCTCCGTCCGGCGCAGGGCCGCCTCGTCCAGCGGCTTTGCCGCTTCGGAAACGTAGTAAACCGCATAGTCCTTATCTGTCAGACGCATACCCACGGAGGATGCCCGGAACAGCGCGTCGTAGCCGGTGTTGGTGGGGATCAGACCCGTTTGCAGGCAGCTCTCCAGCAGTCCCGCGAACAACAGGCACAGCGTCACCGTCACGTCGCCCGCCAGATAATACAGCAGCGATGTATGATCCTCGATATAGGCGGCGTACAGCACGGCGTAAAGAACGGTCAGCGGCAGAAACAGCAGCGGCAGCCATGTGGTCTTCCGTCCATGGGAGCCGCGGCACTTGACGATCATGATGCCCAGCGCCGTCAGGGCGCACAGTCCCATGCAGCCCATCACGGCATAATAGCCGGGGCCATAGGTATAGCCGGTGTCCCACCACTCCGTCAACTCCGGTGCGAAGGTGAACACCGTCTGGTGCAGGTCGTTGGTCAGCACCAACAGCAGCAGGGCGCATACGGGCAGATAGAGAAGCCTTGTCCATTGGGGCAGCCGGTAGCTCTCCGGCTTGCCCAGCGACGCCGCCACCAGCAGCGCCAGCAACGGGATCAGCAGCATAGGCAGGTAGTAGAAATACCACAGATACCGGGTCGCCGCCGCTGTGGTGACAAAGTAATATTTGACGGACCGCTCCGCGATCCAGAACACCATCAATCCGGCAATAGCGGTCAGCGTCCGCCGCGCCTGAGGCTGCATGACTCGGCGGCGCAGGGAGATGCCCCACGCCATAAACAGTCCCACATACAGGAAGCTCCGCAGAATACTCAGCGCCCGTCCGGAGATTTCCCGCCCGATGTTACGCAGCAGAATGGCGGCAATGATAATGGCGGCCGCCGCGGCCGCGCCGTACAGCGATTGCTTATTGGGCCTGTCCATACCGTCACCTCGCCTTCCGCAGTTGTTCTGTTTAGTATAGCAAATTACCTGCTCCAATGCAATATCCATAAATGTATTCATCTGCGCCAGCGCCGTGGACATGGCGGAAGCCGTTGCCTGATCTGATGATTCCAGGGCAGACGAAGCCAGATTCCGCGCCCTGTGATGAGCGGGCAGCATGTCCTGTGCGATATCATAGTTGGCGTAGATATTCAGCCAGTCATCATTCTCATCTGTACACACGAATGTGCCGAAGGCTGCATCCACATCGAAGTCAGCCTGCACATAGAAGTTGAGCTTGCCATCCTCCATCATGATCTCATCGCTGAACGAAAAATTCTGCGCGGTGAGATGCCCCGG
>CAKTZN010000039.1 GCA_934635545.1 uncultured Oscillospiraceae bacterium
CTGCACTGGCCCTGCTGCATCCGCAGAATGTGGCGGGTGCGCATCTCCTCCTTCAGCGCGTCGATGACCTGCTCCAGCGGCTCCACCTTCAATGCGGCGACCGCGTCCTGCCGGGCGAAGGAGTTCTGCGCCAGCGTCAGGATCTCGCGGATGGCGTCGCACAGGGTGTTCAGCTCCGCCTGAGCGGTGCCGCTGAATGCCAGACCCTTCTCACGCAGCTCCTCCGCCGATTCCAGCACGTTCACGGCGTGGTCGGAGATACGCTCCCAGTCGCCGATGGTTTTCAGCAGCTCGGTGGCCTCCTCGCTTTCGCTGCCGCCCATCTTCTGGGCGCTGAGCTTCACCAGATAGGTGCCGATCACGTCCTCATAGTGGTCGCAGCGATCCTCATCCTTGCGGATGCTTTCCGCCAACTCCGGTGTGTACTGGGTAAAAGCGGTCAGGGCGTTTTCAAGAGCCTGCGTGGCACAGGCGGCCATATCGTTGGCTACCGCGCGGCACTGCTGCAGCGCCAGAGAGGGGGTGGCCAGCAGACGCTCGTCCAGCTCCACGGCCTTTTCCTCCTGTGCCGCGTCGGGCACAAGGCGAATGGCCAACTTTTCCAGCATGCTGCCGCAGGGCAGCAGCATGGCGGTACACAGAATGTTGAACAGGGAGTGGGCGATGGCGATGCCGTACATAGTGGCGGATTCGTTCAGGATCGCCGGGGCGAAAATGGCCTTGACGATGTAGAACACCGTCAGCAGCACCACCACGCCGATGACATTGAACATCAGGTGCACTACGGCGGCCCGCTTGGCGTTTTTGCTGGTGCCCACAGAGGACAGCAGCGCCGTGACGGTGGTGCCGATATTCTGGCCCATGATGATGGGGATGGCGGCGGCATAGCTGACCTGTCCGGTCAGGGCCAGCGCCTGCAGGATACCCACGGAGGCGGAGGAGGACTGGATGATGCCCGTCAGCACCGCGCCCACCAGCACGCCCAGAATGGGGTTCTTGAACATGATGAACAGCTCGGCAAAGCCGGGGACGTCCTTCAGACCCGCCACCGCGCCGCTCATGGTGTCCATGCCGAACATCAGCGTGGCGAAGCCCAGCAGGATCATGCCGGTGTCCTTCTTCTTGGTGTCCTTGCAGAACATGTAGAAAATGATACCGATCAGCGCCAGCACCGGGGTGAAGGAGGTGGGCTTCAGCAGCTTGATCCACACGTTGCCGCTGTCGATGCCCGCCAGGCTCAGCAGCCACGCGGTGACGGTGGTGCCCACGTTGGCGCCCATGATGACGTTGATGGCCTGCCGCAGCGTCATTAGTCCGGAGTTGACGAAGCCCACCACCATCACGGTGGTGGCCGACGAGCTCTGGATGATGGCGGTGATGCCAAGGCCCGTCAGGAAGCCGGCGAATACATTACTGGTCATCTTATCCAGCAGCGTCCGCAGCTTGCCGCCGGCCCGGCGCTCCAGCGCCTGGCCCATCAGGTTCATACCGAACAGGAACAGGCACAGTCCGCCGATCATGGTCAGTACCTTGAAAATATCCATATTGAATTCTCCTCAATCCATGTTTCACTTTTTTCTTACGATCATTTTACGTCCAGTATCAGCATAGCAGGGGATTGTCAAATCCGCTGGCGCGGTTTTGTAAAATCTAAGTAAAATTCCGGTGATTTTTGCTTGACAAACGAACTGTACTATGCATATAATACAGTTAGAAACTGTGTTACACACATAGTACAGTTGAAGAGAGGAGAGCACGGTCATGAAGAAGAGAGTCATTGGAATATTGACATTTGCCATAGTTGCGCTGCTGATTTTTGCGGTGGCCTGCGGCAGCACAGAAACCGAAAGCGAACAGCCGGAAAAGAAAACCTACGATTACATTCAGCTTCCGCCCGAGCTGACCACATGGTCGGAGGAAAAGGATGACGGCTCATCTGTGAGTGACGCGCTTGTGATCCGGGATGATCAGCCGTATCGGCTGACGCAGGAAGAGTACCATCGTCTCATGGACGATGGCGATAGCATTGATGAAGTCCTCGCCGACCGGGAGAATTGGGCGGCGGAGTGGCGCGGCTATGTTCCGCCTGCGATCACCTACCCGGACAGTGCGGTGATCGGACAGGGGAGCTCCGGATATGAGGATATCACGAATTGAAAAAGAAAGCGCGATCACAGGCTGAGAGGAGGCGGGGGCGTTGATCGATTTCGGGGGCTTTGTCCAGACGGAGGGACAGCCCATCTATCTGCAGATCATACGGTACATCAAGCAGGGACTGGCCGCCGGTACCATCGCCGACGGGGAGGAGCTGCCCTCCCGCCGGGCGCTGTCGGCTGACCTGACGGTGAACCCCAACACCATCCAGAAGGCGTACCGCCTGCTGGAGGAGGAGGGACTGGTGCAGTCCCACGCCGGGGCCAAGAGCTTTGTCCGCGCCACGGAGCAGCAGCGGCAGGCGCTGCGGCGGGAGATGACGGAGAACCAACTGCGGGCCATGGTGCGGGACATGAAGCGCATGGGCCTGACGGCGGCGGAGGCCGCCGCCCTGGTGGCGAAGCTGTATGCGGAGGAGGAGAGCCAATGAACAAGTATCTTTCCACCGTCGGGCTGTACGCCCGGTGGAATCTCTATCGGATATTGGTCATCACGCTGGTGACGGCGGCGCTGGCGGGCGTTCTGGTGTGGCGCTATCCCGTAGGGACGGTGGTGCTGGACGAGAACTATGTGAACCAGAAGACGGGGGAGACCACGACGCTGGTGGCCAGCTATCCCCGGCTGGCGACGGTGGCGGCGGAGAGCCGCGCCACCGTCGTGTGCGCCGTGGGCTTCACGGCCGTGGTTGTGGTCATGAGCCTGACCGGCTGCGGCTACGGCGTCAAGAGCGAATACACCGTGCGGCGGCTGCGGGTGAAGGAGCGGCAGGCGGTGTTCCTGTGGGCGGCCTATCACGCGGTGCTGCTGGTGATCTTCTGGGCGGCGGTGGCGGCGGCTGTGTACGGCGCCATGACGCCGCGGCTCTACATGAATGTGGGCGGGCCGCTGTGGCCTGAGGAAGAGGCGCTCAGTCCCCAGAGCCTGATGATGCTGTGCTATACCGATCCCTTCATGCACCATCTGCTGCCGCTGCGGGATCTGGCGGCGTGGGCGTCGGATGGGGCCGCGGTGCTGGCGGTGGCCTTCACCACGGTGCTGTTCTCCTATCGCCAGCGGCGTGGGCGCTTCAGCGTGTTGGTGCTGCTGGCGCTGGGCGGTACCATTGCCAGCTTCTTCTGCGGCCTGGGCGAGGATACCGGCCTGCTGTTGCTGCTGATCCTGCTGGGCGTGGCGGGCTTCGCCTTCGCGCTGCTGCTGGGAGGTGACGGCAATGCGGCTTGAACGGAAGCTCTCGGCCCTGCTGCCGCCCAACATGGCGGCGGAGCGGGTGCATGACTGGATCCTGTGGTCGCTGATCGCCCCGGCGCTGGTGTGCGCCCTGGCGTTCCTGTGCCGGTACCGGGAGGCCTACGACGCCCTGTGGTATTCGTCCTATTCGCCCCATGCGGGCGAGCTGCTGGGCAGCGTGCTGATGCAGCCCTTTGCCGTATGCGTCCTGTGGACGCTTATCGTCTATCCGCTGCTGGCGGCGGTGGCGCTGGCCACGGCGGCGGTGCTGTACAGCTCCTACTATCAGGGCAGCCGCAGCATCTATCTCATGCGCCGCCTGCCGGAGGGCCGCGGCCTGCTGCGGCGGCAGGTGTGGACGGTGCCGGTGTGCTGGGCGCTGGCCATTCTGGTGACCGGGGCGGTGCTGCTGGGCTTGTGCTGGCTGGTGTGGCGGTTCGCCACACCGGCGGAGTGCCTGCCCACGCCGGAGAACATCGCCCGGGTGGAGGCGCTGGACCGCACCGGGCTCTATATCCGCTATCAGTAACAAGGAGGGGTGTCATATGTTGGAATTGAAGAGCATCAGCAAGAAATACGGCGTGACCCGAGCGTTGAAGGACGTGTCCCTGACCCTGCCCCAGGGGCAGATCGTGGGCCTGTTCGGCGAGAACGGCGCGGGCAAGACCACGCTGATGAAGTGCATCCTGGGCCTGCTGTCCCATGGGGGGACGATCACCCTGGACGGCGCGCCCATCAACGAGAAGAACATCGAGCGCCTCAGCTTCGCCACCTGCGAGCACTCCTATTTCCCGGCTCTGACGCCCAAGGGGCACCGGGACTTCTATCAGGCTCATTTCCCTCGGTTCAATGACAAGCGCTTTCACGCGCTGATGGACTTCTTCGAGCTGCCGATGAATAAGCCCCTGCGGGCCTTCTCCGCCGGTATGAAGAACCAGTTCGAGGTGGTGATGGCCCTGTCCCAGGGGGCGGACTACATCCTGATGGATGAGCCCTTTGCCGGGAACGACGTGTTCAACCGGGAGGACTTCTATAAGGTACTGCTGGGCATCCTGGAGGAGCACGAGACGGTGCTGCTGTCCACCCATTTGCTGGAGGAGGTGCAGCACTTCATCTCCCGGGCCGTGCTGATCCGCAAGGGTGAGCTGGTGGGCGACTGCACCATCGAGGAGCTGGAGGAGCAGGGCAAGGACCTGATGTCCTATGTGAAGGAGACGTACCGCTATCAGGGCGACCGGGTCAGCCGGGTGCTCTGTGACGTGAACGACGAGGAGGGGTGACATGAAGGGGCGTATCCTGATCACCGCGCTGGCGCTGGTGCTGGCGCTGGGCGGGCTGATCGCCATCAACCGCGTCGAGGCCGCGAAGGCGCTGCCCGTCGGGATGGAGGTGCTGGATTCCACCGGCGACAGCAGCGTCACAGAGGGCCTGACAGTGGATTACCGCGTGTCGGCGGAGAACTGCCTGCGGTGGTACACCCGCTATGACCCGGCCACCGGGGAAAATGAGTCGGATTTCTACATGACCTACCGCCGGGTGAATGGCAGCGCCGGCTGGCGGATTGCCGACGGCGATGACTGGCACATCTACTCCAACCTGCTGACGGTGGGCGGAACGGATCCCCTTCTGTCCGACATGCTGCGGCAGGCGAACTCCCCGCAGGGAGAGAAACGGGGCGACGGCGTCCACATCACCACGCGGCTGTATCCCCACGACTACTACGATGCCTATCCCCTGCGGCTGGTGAACGCCAGCGTGGCTCGCGGTATCTCGCTGAACTACTTCGGCATGGAGGATCTGCCCTTCGACAAGCTGCGGATCCCCACCACAGAGAACGATTTTTTCGAGATAGAGTTCTTCTTCCAGGATCCCGAGGATCCCAGCTCCGGGTATGTCTCGGGATACTGCTCCGACTATGTGGAGAACCAGTTTACGTCCTATTCCGTCTGTGATAAGGACGGCGCGCTGGTGACGGTGGGCTTCGACGCCGATGTGCAGCCCCAGGCGGACTGGGCTCCGGAGGGCTTCGGCCTGTGGTACATCCCCAAGCAGCAGAAGGGCATGATGGCAGGCGTCAGCCCGGCGTTGGAGGCGTGCTGCCTGGTGTATCCCCTGGACATCGAGAACCAGCGAGTGGCGCTTCTGGAGCGGAGCACTGACGGCGCGCATATCCTGCTGGTGACGGTGGAGGAGGAGCACTATGTGCTGCGGGTGCTGGACAGCACGGACTATCACCTGGTGCAGACGCTGGAGCTGGACGGCGCGGAGGTTCACGAGGGTTCTACAAGCCGGGACTATGTGGCGGAGGACGAATACGGCCCCTACCGTCCCACGACGGAGAGTGCCCGGTACCAGTATACCCCGGAGGGCGATCCTGCGGACGGCGTTGGCTGGTTCCAGGTGGAGGAGCGGTTCTATCCGGCGGTCACCGTGCGGCAGGGGGAGAACTTCCTGGCGGTGATGATGGGCAGCCGTCTGGCGGTGCTGGCGCCGGAGGGGGAGGGCTATGACGCCCGATTCGTCTGCGATATCCCCAGCTACGGCTCGGTCATGCGGTGGGACGAGACGAATGAGATCTGGATGGAGGAAGACCCCGGCGGCTGGTATACCGACATGGACGATCTCAGCGACCCCGACGGTCAATACAGCTACGATTGGCGCTATCCGGTGGTAAGCGAGGCGTATACCATGGCCTACAATGGCCGGTATCTGGCGGTGGCCACCTATTACGGCGGCAGCGACCTGATGCTGACCGTCTATGGGCCGGGTGGCCTGCAGTACGGGGCGCGGGTGCGCAACAGCGCCCTGAACTGGAGCACGAACACGCAGCCGGTGTGTCAGGACGTGGTGACCTCCGCGGAGGAGTACTACCGGCCCCAGCCGGGCCTGAGCTGGTCATAAAAAACGAGTGCGTGCCGTAAGGCACGCACTCGTTTTTTATGATAGGGCGGCTTTTTTTGCCCTCCGGCGGGGATGAACGCATTCGGCGAACAGTGCACCGCCGATGATGAGACACGCCCCGGCCATCTGCAGCGGCGTCAGCCGTTCGTGCAGCAGCAGGGCCGAGAAGATGACGGCGCTCAGGGGCTCCAGATAGCCGCACACCGCCACCGTCTGGACGGGGAGCGCGCCCAGGGCGGAGAAGTAGCACCAGCAGCCGAAGCCGGTGTTGACGATGCCCAGCAGCAATATCCACGGCCAGCTTGCGCCGGGGATGGACATGGCCAGGCCGCCCTTGCACAGCAGCAGCACGAACACCGCGGCGGTGGCCGACAGCATTTGCAGCAGGGAGTTCTCCATGCCGTCCACGCTGCGGGCCTTCTTGTTGAGGATCAGCATGGCGGCGTAGCACACGGCGCTGAGGATGCCGTACAGGAAGCCAGTGACGCTGAGGCTTCCGCCGCCCCAGCCGTTCACCAGTACGATGCCGCCGCAGACGCACAGGAAGCCCGTGATCTTCACCCGGGTCAGCGCCTCGTGAAACACCAGCGGCGACAGGGCCATCACGATCACCGGGCAGCAGTAGTAGAGCAGAGAGGCAGTGGACACGCCGATGGTGCGGTATCCCGCGTACAGGAACATCCAGCTTGCGCCCATGGCCGCGCCGGACAGCAGGATCAGCGTCACGTCCCGGCCACGGCCCGTGAAGGAGAAACGGTGGCCGGTGAGGAAGAAGAACGCCAGCAGGCTCACGCTGCCCAGCAGCGTCCGCAGCAGCACGATCTGGCCGCTCTCCAGGGCGATATGGCTGGCCACGATGCCGTTGAAGCCGAACAGCAGCAGACCGGTGAGAAAACGGAAGAAAAGACGGCGGTTCTGGGTCATAAAGATGCCTCCTGCGCGAGAAAAAGCGACGCAGCGGAGGAGAGAAAAAGGATGCCGCCGCTGCGCCACTTTTTGGTGGTTGACAAAATTCTACATCCATCGTATCCTTGAGTAAAGCGAAAATTTTTCAAATGTGATTTGACGATTTGTCAAATATAGGAGGGCGGATATGGAGAGCGAGAAATGCCGCGTGCTGCTGTGCGCCATCGACAAGGGCTCCATCACCGCGGCGGCGGAGACCATGGGCTATACCATCTCCGGCGTCAGCCGCATGATGGCGGCGCTGGAGAGCGAGATCGGCTTTCCCCTGCTGCGCCGGAGCAGGGAAGGGGTGGCCCCCACCAACGAGTGCCTGCGTCTGCTGCCGTCGCTGCGGGAGATGGTGGCCCAGGCGGAGCAGTGCCGCCAGATGGCGGGTGAGCTGCGGGGCGTCATGTCCGGCACGGTGGCCATCGGCACCTTTTCCAGTGTGGCCACCCACTGGCTGCCCAACATGATCTGCGCCTTTCAGCGGGACTATCCCAACATCGACTTTGAGATCCTCATGGGGGACTATCCCGAGATCGAGCAGTGGATATTGCAGGGCCGGGCGGATTTCGGCTTTCTCCATCTGCCCACCCGGCCGGAGCTGGCGGTCACGGAGCTGGCGCGGGACGAGCTGATGGCGGTGCTGCCGGAGGAGCATCCACTGGCCCGGCTGGAAAAAGTTCCGGTGGCGGCTCTGGCGGAGCAGCCCTTCATTCTGCTGGACAAGGCGGGCAACCGGGACCGGGAGGTGATGCAGGTGTTTGAACAGGCCGGAACAGCGCCGCGGGTGCGCTTCACCACACTGGACGACTACGCCGTCATGTCCATGGTGGAGCACGGCCTGGGCGTCAGCATCCTGCCGCAACTGGTGCTGCGGCGCATCCCCTACCGGGTGGCGCTGCGTCCGCTGGACCGGCCCGCCTTCCGCCGCATCGGCCTGGCCACGCGTCCGGGGGAGGAACTGGCCCCTGCCGCCAGGCGGTTCCTGGCCTATCTGCCCTACCGGGATGAGGAGACGTTATCTGAAAAGTAGAATAACGGTTTTTACGGATGTACCTTGCGGAAAACTGAAAATTATTGTATAATATAGAAAAAAATTTAGGTAAAACCACATCACACACCTTTGACCGCCCCGGGGCGGCGGGAAGGAGCGCATTGTATGGCAACATTTATCGTAAACGGCAGCACCGTAACGGTGGAGAAGAATCAGAAGCTGATCCGCTTCCTGCGGGACGAGCTGCATCTGACCTCGGTGAAGGACGGCTGCAGCGAGGGCGCCTGCGGCACCTGCCATGTTCTCATCGACGGCAAGCCCACCAAGGCCTGCATTCCCCAGACGGACAAGCTGGAGGGCAAGACCATCCTCACGGTAGAGGGTCTCAGCGACTGGGAGAAGGAGGTCTATACCTTCGCCTTCGGCGAGGCGGGCGCGGTACAGTGCGGCTTCTGCATCCCCGGCATGGTGATCTCCGCCAAGGGGCTGCTGGACGTGAATCCCGACCCCACCCGTGAGGAGGCCGCCTTTGCCATCCGCAACAACATCTGCCGCTGCACCGGCTATGTGAAGATCATCGACGGCATTTTGCTGGCGGCGAAGATTTTCCGGGAGGGAAAGCTTCCCGAAGCATCCGCCGATGACTGGCAGATGGGCAGCCGCGTCCACCGTCTGGACGTGGCCGAGAAGGTGCAGGGCTACGGCCAGTACCCCGACGATGTGTATGTAGACGGCATGTGCTACGGCGGCGCGGTGCGCAGCCAGTATGCCCGCGCCCGTGTGCTGTCCATCGACACCGCCGAGGCGGAAGCCCTGCCCGGCGTGATCTGCGTGGCCACCCAGAAGGACATCCCCGGCAAGGTGAACGTGGGCCATATCAAGAAGGATCAGCCCACCCTCATCGGCGTGGGCGAGCTGACCCACTATCTGGGCGACAGCGTGGCGCTGGTCTGCGCCGTGGATCAGGAGACGGTAGAGGCCGCCAAGAAGCTGGTGAAGGTGGAGTACGAGGTGCTGCCCGCCGTCCACAATCCCATCGAGGCCGCCGCGCCCGACGCGCCGCTGGTGTTCGAGGGGGACGAGAGCAACGTGCAGGCCTATAAGCACGTCTCCCGGGGCGACGCCGAGACCGCCATCAAGAATTCCAGATATGTGCTGACCGAGCACTTTTCCACCCCCTGGACGGAGCACGCGTTCCTGGAGCCGGAGTGCTGCGTAGCGCTGCCGCTGGACAACGGCGGCGTGAAGCTGCTGACCACCGACCAGAGCGCCCATACCACCATGCACGAGTGCGCCGGTATGCTGGGCGTGGATTACGAGCACTGCCAGGTGCAGAATATGCTGGTGGGCGGCGGCTTCGGCGGCAAGGAGGACATGTCCGTCCAGCACCACGCCGCGCTGCTGTGCTACCTGACCCGCAAGCCCGTCAAGTTCAAGCTGAGCCGCCAGGAGTCCATTCTGGTGCACCCCAAGCGCCACAGCTTCGACATGAACTTCACCATGGGCTGCGACGAAAACGGCATCATTCAGGGCGTCAAGGCCTCTGTGGTGTCCGATACCGGCGCGTTCGCCTCTCTGGGCGGCCCGGTGCTGGAGCGTGCCTGCACCCATGCGGCGGGCCCCTACGCCTATGAGAACTTCGAGATCGAGGGCCACGCCTACTACACCAACAATCCCCCGGCCGGTGCGTTCCGCGGCTTCGGCGTGACGCAGACCTGCTTCTGCACCGAGACGCTGCTGAACCAGATGGCCGACCTGGTGGGCATCTCCACCTGGGAGATCCGTTACCGCAACGCCATCCGTCCCGGCGGCGTGCTGCCCAACGGCCAGATCGTGGACGATTCCACCGGCCTGGTAGAGACGCTGGAGGCCATCAAGCCCGCCTATGACGAGGCGGTGAAAAACGGCGATCCCGTGGGTATCGCCTGCGCCATGAAGAACGCGGGCGTGGGCGTGGGCCTGCCGGACTGGGGCCGCTGCAAGCTGATCGTGGAGGACGACACCAGGGTGCATATCTACTCCGGCGCTTCCTGCATCGGCCAGGGCCTTGGCACCGTGCTGGTGCAGGTGGTGGTCACCAATACCGGCCTGAAGCGTGACGACATCGTCTACGAGCGCAGCAACACCTGGATCGCGCCGGACTCCGGCGACACCTCCGGCTCCCGCCAGACGCTGGTGACCGGTGAGGCCACCCGCCGCGCCTGCGAGCTGCTGAAGGCCGAGCTGGACAGCGGCAAAACGCTCTGCGACCTGAAGGGCAAGGAGTTCTACGGCGAATACCTGGCCAAGACCGATCCCCTGGGCGCGGACGTGCCCAACCCCGTCAGCCATGTGGCCTACGGCTACGCCACCCAGATGTGCATTCTGGACAAGGAGACGGGCCGGGTGAAGAAGATGGTGGCCGCCCACGACGTGGGCAAGGCCGTCAATCCCCTCAGCATTGAGGGGCAGATCGAGGGCGGTGTGGTCATGTCCATGGGATATGCCCTGACGGAGAAGTACCCCATCGACGAGAACTGCAAGCCCACCGCCAAGTACGGCATGCTGGGCCTGTTCCGGGCCAACCAGATCCCGCCGGAGATCCAGGCCATCGTGGTGGAGAAGCCGGGCCTGAACGTGGCCGGCGGCGCCATCGGCATCGGCGAGATCACCTCTATCCCCACCGCGCCGGCCATCGCCGACGCCTATTACCGGCTGACCGGTGAGCGGGAGTTTGACCTGCCACTGAAGAACACCCCCTACGCCCCCAAGAAGTGAGCAAAGGAGCCGTGACGGTATCGCCGTCACGGCTCACAAAGGATACATTCTTAAAGCTGTGCCAGCGCTTCCTGGGTGTCCACATCCCGCAGCTCATCGGCGGGCACCTCGTACAGCAGAAGGTCGGATTCATGCTGCCGGATGACCACGTTGCCGCCCCGGTCGCCCTCAATCTTCAACAGCTCCGGGAAGAACCGGGCGGGGAAGATGCAGGGGTTGCCCCGCTGCCCGCCGTGGCCAAGGCCCACGATGTGGCCGGGATTGCGGCCGTAGAAGTCGATCAGACGAGCCACGCTCTCTCGACGCAGCAGCGGCTGGTCGGCCACCTGAAAGAGCAGCGCGTCGCAGTCGCCCAGTGCCCGGACGCCCAGATGGATGGTGTGGCTCTGACCGTACTCGGGGTGGCTGTTGACGATGGGGGTAAAACCGAACTCCTTCGCCAGCGCCACTACCTCCGGATACTGGGTCACCACCACCACGGCGGACAGCCTGTCCGCCGGGACGGTCTCCAGCGCGTGGCGGATCAGGCTCTTGCCCTGCCACTGCTGGGCCAGCTTGTTGCCGCCGAAGCGGGAGCTCATACCGGCGGCCATCACAACGCAGCCAATGTTCATCATGCCTCACTCCTGTTCTTGCAAGGTTCCTTTTCTGGTAGTATACCCAGCTTTTTGAAAAAGTGTCAACAAAAAGTGGGGATATTCTTCAATTAAAATAGCGCAGACCTCTTTTCATGCCCCGCGAATCGTGCTATGATTAGCACAATGAATATGTGCCATAACCAACGCAGATAACTGCCGTTTCTCCTTTTCACAGAGTGCGGTTTCAAGTCAGATATCGAGGAGGAAAACCATATGGGTGAAGTCGGAAGAAGCCAAGTCCGTGTGGACGCCTATGACAAGGCGACAGGCCGGACGAAATACTATGAGGATCAGATGCCCCAGGACGCCCTGTACGTCCGCATCAAGCACGCGGAGATCGCCCACGGCTTCGTCAAGTCGGTGGATACCGCCGCCGCCGAGGCCATCGACGGCGTGGTGAAGGTGCTGACCTGCTTTGACGTGCCGGATATCACCTATCCCACGGCGGGCCATCCCTGGTCCATGGATCCCGGCCATCAGGACGTGGCGGACCGCCACCTGCTGAACCGCCATGTGCGCTATTGGGGCGACGATGTGGCGGTGGTCATCGCCGAGAATGAGGTGGCCGCCATGCA
>CAKTZN010000040.1 GCA_934635545.1 uncultured Oscillospiraceae bacterium
ACATGGGGGTAGATGAGGTTGCCCTCGATCTGCTGCAGGACGATGAGGAACACCACGAACCAGATGGCCTGCATGAAGGACACCGGCAAAATCAGCAGCGCGCCCACGATGGCGCCGATCCAGGAGCCCAGAATGGGGATCAGGGCGGTGACACCCACCAGCACGGCGATGACCGGCGCGTAGGGCAGCCGGAGGATCAGCATCCCCAGGAACACCAGCGTGCCCAGGATGACGGCCTCGATGGTCTGGCCGGTGACGAACTGGGAGAAGGTGCGGCTGACACGGCCCAGAAACGCCAGGAACGGCGTGACACGCTTTTCCGGAAAGACGGCGTACAGCACCCGCTTGATCTGGCGGCCCAGGGTCTCCTTCTGGGCCAGAATGTACACGGAGAACACCACGCCCATCAGCAGGTTCACCACCGCCGACAGCACCGACGTGGTGACGCCGATGGTGGTATTCAGCAGGGCCGAGCCGCCCTTGGCCACCAGGTCGGTGATCTTGGTCAGCAGGTCGTTCTTGCCCAGGTCGATCTCCGGCAGAGTGATGGCGTACTTCTCCAGCGCGGCGCGCAGATCGTCATATCGCACATCCAGGGTCTTGACATAGGCGGTGACGGTGTTCACCATTTCCGCCACGGTGCTGCCCAGGCGGGGGATCACCACGAAGCACACGGCGAAGATGACGCCCAGCACGATAAGAAAGCTCAGCAGCAGGCAGATGGGACGGCGCAGCTTCTGCACGATGGGCTTGCTGCTCTCCTTCAGAAACAGCCTGTTCCACAGCCGCTCCAGGGGCGCCAGCAGCAGGTTCAGCACGAAGGCCAGGATCAGGCCGATGAGAACGGGTGAGAGGATGCCCAGCACGGTGTCCACCAGCGTCAGCAGCAGGTCGAAGTGGTTCACCAGCCACCACACCAGCGTGACGCCGCAGGCGATCAGCAGCACATTGCGGATGGTTTTTCGGTTCAGTTCCAGAAGTCGTCACTCATTTCGTCGTAGAATGTAGCTTCCAGTATACCATAATTTCCGTTCATATTGCGTGAAGGTTTTGTAAACGATGGCTTATTTTTCCTGCTCCGCCGCGGCCAGGGCGTTGGTCAGGGCGGCGAAGTCCTGCAGCGTCAGCCGTTCACCCCGGACGGTAGAGGGCAGGCCGCAGGCAGTGACGATGGCCGCCAGTTGCTCCTTGGGAAGCTGATAGCCGGTCTGCAGGGAGTTCACCAGCGTTTTGCGCCGCAGGGCGAAGGCGGCCTTCACCGTCCGCCACAGGGCGGCCTCGGACACCACGTCCACCGGCGGCGTCTTCCGCACGGGACAGTGGATCACGGCGGAGGTGACCTTGGGCGCCGGCAGGAAGCAGGCGGGCGGCACGGTGAACAGAAGCTCCGGCGCGGTATAGTACTGCATCAGCACCGTAAACGCGCCGTACTCCGCCGTGCCCGCCTGGGCGCAGATGCGCTCCGCCACCTCCTTCTGGATCAGCACGGTGAGACTGTCGAAGCAGCGGCTCTCTACGCACTTGGTCAGCACGGGGGTGGTGATATTATAGGGCAGGTTGGCGCACAGGATGGGCCGCAGTCCGGCAAAATGCTCCCGGATCACCTGGGGGAAGTCCAGCTTCATGGCATCGCCCTCGATGAGGGTGAAGTTGCCGGCGTCCGCCATGGTCTCCCGCAGCACGGGATAGAGCCGCTCGTCCAGCTCCACCGACACCACCCGGCCCGCCCGGCGCACCAGTTGGGCCGTCAGCGGGCCGATGCCGGGGCCGATCTCCAGCACGCCGGTTTGCTCGTCCGCGCCGCAGGCGTCGGCGATGTCCCGGGGCACCCAGCCCTCGATGAGAAAATTCTGGCCCATGGCCTTGGAAAAACGGAAGCCGTGGCGCTCCAGAAGCGCCTGTATCTCCCGGCGGTCGCAAAGATCCATCGTTGTTGCTCCTTTATGTTGGTGGGTCTACTATACCAGAAATCCAGCGGCTTGGCAAGGGCGGCCCCCCTCCCCTCTTGCGCCTGCCTGTAAATTCTGATACAATGGAGCCACCAAAGGAAAGGAGCGATCTCCATGAAGCTATATTTCAAGCAGCGGATGTTCTCGTGGTTTGACAGCTACGATATCTACTATATGAACGGCCCGGAGGAGACCGGCGACGTGGCCTTCACCGTGGAGGGCAAGCTGGCCTGGGGCCACTGCCTCCACATTCTCGACCCCCAGGGCCGCCACATCGCCACCGTGCAGCAGCAGGTGTTCACGCTGCTGCCCAAGTTCGACATGTATGTGGGCGACGAGTGCGTGGGCACCATCCGGAAGGAGTTCACCTTCCTGCGGCCCGCCTTCACCCTGGGCTACAACGGCTGGCGGGTGGAGGGCAGCCTCATGGAGTGGGACTACACCATCGTGGACGGCGCGGGCCGCCAGGTGGCCGCCGTGTCCAAGGAGCTGTTCCACTGGACGGACACCTATGTGATCGACGTGGCGGATCAGCGGGACGCCCTGTACGCCCTGATGGTGGTGCTGGCCATCGACGCGGAGAAGTGCTCCCGGAATTGAATATTTACGGCAAGGCCTCCCTTTTCCGGGAGGCCTTGCTTTTTCCCTTGACAGCGCCAGGCTGCTGTGCTACAATGTGGCAAAAGTAAGAAAAGTTATACTTTTGAAACGGAGTGATACCATGAAAAGCACAAGACGGGACGACCGGCACTATATGAGCTCGGTGCGGGTTGGACCCAAGGGCCAGATCGTGATCCCCAAGGAGGCCCGCGAGATGTTCGGCATCGAGCCGGGAGATATGCTGGTGCTGCTGGCGGACAAAAAGCGGGGCATCGCCCTGCAGACGCCAGAAAAGCTGCACCCCATGCTGAAGCAGGTCTTTGACGGCATACCGGAGGACGGGGAGGACGAGGAATGAACGCATTGGAGGTACGGGGCCTTTCCAAGACCTACCCCGCCTTTACGCTGAAGGATGTGGCCTTCGACGTGCCCCAAGGCGCGGTGGTGGGCTTTATCGGCCGCAATGGCGCAGGCAAATCCACCACGCTGAAATCCATCCTGGGGCTGGTGCATCCTGACGGCGGCGACGTCCGCTTCTTCGGTCAGGACGTGCGTCAGCATGAGCGGGCATTCAAGGAGCAGATCGGCGTGGTGCTGGGCGGCATCGACTTCTATCCCAAGAAGAAGGTCAAGACCATCACCGACGTGACCCGGCGGTTTTACAGCAACTGGGACGAGACGAAGTACCGGCACTATCTGGAGCTGTTCCGCATTGACGAGAGCAAGCGGGTGGATCAGCTCTCCAGCGGCATGAAGGTGAAGTACCTGCTGGCGCTGGCGCTGAGCCACAACGCCAGGCTGCTGATCCTGGACGAACCCACCAGCGGCCTTGACCCGGTGTCCCGTGACGAACTGGTGGCGCTGTTCCGGGCCATCGTGGCGGACGGCCAGCGGAGCATCCTGTTCTCCACCCACATTACATCGGATCTGGAGAAGTGCGCCAGCCATATCACCTTTATCAAGGACGGCGAGATCTTCCACAGCTCCACCGTGGCGGAGTTCATGGCGGCCTACGCCGACCGGGGCGCCACGCTGGAGGACATCATCGTTTCCGTGGAGAGGAGGGATCTGGATGACAGCGCTATTATATAAGCAGCTTCGGCTGGTGTGCCATCCCATGACGCCGGTGTTCTGCCTGTTCGGCATCATGGTGCTGATCCCCAACTATCCCTATACCATCATCTTTTTCTATGTGATGCTGGGGCTGTTCTTCACGTTCCTGAACATCCGGGAGCAGAAGGATATCTACTATTCCGCCATCCTTTCGGTGCCCAAACGGGACACGGTGAAGGCGGGCTGCGTGCTGGTGACACTGGTGGAGCTGCTGTCGCTGGCGGTGCTGGTGCCCTGTGCGCTGCTGGCGGTGCGTTTGCAGCCGGGGAAGGACAATCTGGTGGGCATGGATCCCAATCTGGCGCTGTTCGCGGCGGGCTTTCTCATGTACGCGGTGTTCAACGCCGTGTTCCTGACCGCCTTCTACCGCAGCGGCTATAAGGTGGGCGTGGCCTTCGTCAAGGCGCTGATCCCCGTGACGCTGCTGATGATCGTGTGCGAGGCGCTGCCCCATTTTCCGGGGCTGGGCTGGCTGGACGATCTGGACGGTGCCACCCAACTGCGGCTGCTGCCGGTGCTGATCGTCAGCGCCGTGATATACGGGGCGGGCATGCTGCTGACCTTCCGGAAAGCGGCGGCACTGTACGAAAAAGTGGATCTGTGACAAAAAAAGAACACCCCGGCGGCTTCTCTTTCATAGGTACACAAAGTGACCTGACCTTTGCATGGGCAGGCAGTGGCGTGAGCCGCTGCCTGCCTGTTCTTTTTCTGCCTTGATTTTCCGCGCTTACGATACCTGCGTCTGCGCGGCCATTTGCTGCACGACCATTTCCAGAGAGGGAATGAAGTGGACTTCGGCGTTCTCGGCATCTTCTGCTGACAGGGTGCTGTCTACGACACCAACGTCGCGGTAGATGATCCGTACCTCCTGCATGCCATTGCGGTTATAGCGGCCCGGCCTTTCGCCGATGTCGATGCGCTCAATGAACGTCCACAGCAGCTCCGGAGTCAGTTCAGCTATCTCTGTGTACCGGCTGGCCTTCTCGATGAAGACGTCCACATTGGCGGCGGAGGCTTTCAGCTTTTCAAGCTTCGTCTGCTTCTCTGGGATAGCCGTTGCCAGTTGTTTCTGCTCGGCGTTGTAGTCGGCGGACAGCATCCGGAACTGCTCGTTGGATATCCTGCCCAACACATTGTCCTCATAGAGCCGCTTGAACAGAGCGGACAGATCCGAGTTCCGCTTCACCATCTTATCCAGCTCCCGCTGGGTGGCGGTCATCTCCTTGCGGAGCTGTGCCGTGTTTTTGCGGTTGATGTAGGCTGCGAACTGGTGCTTTTTCGTCCTCGCAAAGTGCGTTACCCGCCGCAGGTCATCCAGCACGAGGGCTTTCAAGTTTGCTTCTGTAATGTGGTGAGGTGTGCAGGCTTCTTTGCCCCGCTTGCCGTATATGGAGCAACGGAAGTAGTATTGCTCCGGCTTCATTTTGCCTGTGCGGCACAGCACCATGTACCCACCGCAGTCGGCGCAGTAGACCAGCCCGGCGAACAAGCCCGGCTCATCCATGTGCTTGGGCGGACGTCGCTTGTGTTCACGGATGCGCTGTACCGTATCCCACAGCTCCTGGTCAATGAGGGCCTCGTGAGTGTTTTTCACCAGCACCTGCTCCTCCGGCGGACGGTGGATGACTTTCTTGTTCTTATAGGACAACGTACTGCTCTGCATATTCAGCGTGTGACCCAAGTACACAGGGTTGGAGAGAATGTCCGCCACCGTCGCGCCGCACCAGTTGTAAGGCCGTGTGGTATCCAGCCGTGTGCAGGCCACACCGGTCTGCCGGTAGTACTGGTTGGTGGGGTTCAGCACCTGCTGCGCCTTCAGTATACGGGCGATCTGACAGGGGCCTTTCCCCTCAGAACAGAGTTGGAAGATGCGCTGGACAACTTCTTTTGTCTGCTCGTCCGGAACTATGTGCTTGCTGTTACCGTCCTTCTTGCGGTAGCCGTAGGGCGGCTTGCCGCCTAAACGTTCGCCATTCTCCGCCTGCATCCGTTTCACGGAACGCACCTTGCGGCTGGTGTCCTTGGCGTGAAGCTCATTGGCCCAGTTGCGGATGGGATTGAAATCGCTGCTGCTCTCCACCAACGAATCCACGCCATCGTTGACCGCGATGAAGCGGACGCCTTTGGACGGAAAGTAGAGTTCCGTCAGCTCACCGACTTTCAGGTACTCACGACCCAGCCGGGACATAGACACGCCGACCACATCACCGGCCGAGCCTGCTGAGAACACGCCGCCCGCCGATACAGCGACTTCTGTGCAGACCGGCCTGTTTGCAGAGCAGATCCTCTCCGGTGCGGATGGTGACATCCATTACAGCTACTACCTACCCAGCAGCTACGACGGCAGCCGCAGATTTCCCCTGATGGTGGTCATGCCGGGCTACGACATGATGTGGTTCGGTGAGTCCTCTTCCGGCAGCAATCTGAACTGGAGCGGCTTTACCTCGTGGACAAAGCTGGACACGGAGATGATCGTGGTCTCCGCCCAGCTGACGGACTGGGGCGAAAAATCCGCCCGGCAGGCCATTGAGTTGACAGAATACTTCATCAACAATTTTGCTGTGGATACCAGCCGTGTCTACGCCGCCGGATACTCCGCGGGCGGCGAGACCATGTCCCGTGCGGTGTCCATGCGGCCCGACCTGTATGCCGCCTATCTTCACGGCGCTTCTCAGTGGGATGGCGACTATGCACCCATTGCGGAGAACGGCGTGGCGGTCTATATTTACATGGCCGAAGGCGACGAGTATTACGGCAGCGCCAAGGCCCGCTCGGCCTATGATAATCTCCACGAAGCCTATGAAAATGCCGGTTGGAGCGGCGCGGACATTGACCGTGTGCTGCGGATCGAGACACCCGATAATGCCTTCTTCAACGCCAAGGGTATCTACAACTACCACGGCGGCGCTAATGTGGTCTTTGACGATCCGGATAACCTGAACTGGGTGATCTCCCACAGCAAAGGATGACAGTATGAAACCAGTCATGAAAGTGAAAATCAGCATCGACGCGGCCATGACGCTGGCGCTGCTGCTTCTGATGGCCTACGGCCTTGTGGGCGAAGCGGCCCACGAGTGGCTGGGGATGGGGATGTTTGCCCTTTTCCTCCTGCATCATCTCCTGAACCGGCGATGGATCAGAGCGGTGCCGCAGGGACGCTATACGCCCCTGCGTATCGTTCAGACGGTGCTGGCGCTGCTGATCCTTCTGACCATGCTGGGCTCCATGGTCAGCGGTGTGATCGTCTCGCGGTATGTGTTTCCCTTTCAGGCTGGCTTCAGCCTTACGTCGTGGGCGGAAAAGCTGCATATGCTGTGCGCCTATTGGGGCTTCGTGCTGATGAGCCTGCATCTGGGGCTGCATTGGAACATGGTGCTGACCATGGCGCGGAAGCATTTGACACCCTTCAAGCCCCGCACATGGTGCCTGCGGCTGCTGGCTTATCTCTGGGCGGCCTACGGTGCGGTAGCCTTCGTCCGGCGGGACGTGTGGCGCTATCTGCTGCTGAAGAGCCATTTTGTGTTCTTCGACTACACCGAGTCTCTGGCACGCTTTCTGCTGGACTACTTGGCGATAATGAGCCTGTTCGTGCTGGCGGGCTACTGGCTGGCAAGAGTACTCAAGCCAAAAGGCCAATGAACCATATTCCCTGATGAAATCCGGTTTTCCTCTCCCTTTCCATAAGCAAAGTCCCGGTATGCGGCGTAGGCCGCATACCGGGACTTTGCTTTGCTGCGTTTTTTACCGCATCGGCTCCCCATAGGTCACATTGTGTACCTATGAGGCTGTAGCCGCGGGGTGTTCTTTTTTTGTCGTTTCTCACTTCCACAGGCTGCACAGCAGGTCGGTGTAGGCGCTGGGATCGTCGATGGGCAGACCGGCGATCAGGCACGCCTGATTATACAGGATCTGGGCGTACTTCTTTGCCTTTTCCGGCTCCACGATGCGGGCGGTCTCGAAGGCCAGGAACGCGGGGTGATCCACGTTGACCTCCAGGATGCGCTTGGCCTTCATGTTCAGGTCAGGCTGCACGGCGGTGAAGTACTTCTCCATCTCGAAGGTAATGCCCTCGCCGCTGGACAGGCACACCGGGTGGGTCTTCAGCTTGGTGCTGGCCTTGACCTCCGTCACCTTGTCGCCCAGTGCCTCCTTGATAAAGGTGAAGGCCTCCTTGTAGTGCTCGGTCTCGTCGGGCTTCTTCTCGTCGTCCAGCTCCAGCTCGCCGTCCACCACGCTGCGGAAGGGCTTGTCCCGATACTTGCCGAACATGTCGGGGATGAAGCCGTCGGTGTTGTCGGTGAAGTACAGCATCTCATAGTCGTGCTCCTTCACCAGCTCCGTCTGGGGCAGGTGGTCGATGGCGTCCACGCTCTCGCCGGTGGCGTAATAGATGAACTTCTGGCTCTCCGGCATGCGGTCCACATACTCGTCCAGGGTCACCAGCTTCTTCTCCTTGGAGGAGTAGAACAGCAGCAGATCCTGCACCTTTTCCTTGTTGGCGCCGTAGTTGTCCAGGGCGCACAGCTTCAACTGGCGGCCATAGCTGCGGTAGATGGTCTCATAGCTCTCCCGTTCGTCCTTCAGCATCCGCAGCAGCTCCGCCTTGATCTTCTTCTCCAGATTGGTGGCGATGACCTTCAACTGGCGGTCATGCTGCAAAAGCTCACGGGAGATGTTCAGGCTCAGGTCGGGGGAATCCACCACGCCCCGGACGAAGTTGAAGTACTCCGGCAGCAGGTCGGCGCAGTGATCCATGATCATGACGCCGGAGCTGTAGAGCTGCAGGCCGGGCTTGAAATCCTCGGTAAAGTACTGGTTGGGCATGCGGGAGGGAATGAACAGCAGGGCCTTATAGGTCACCGCGCCCTCTACCGAGGCGGTGATCACCGACTGAGGCGGAGCCATTTCGCCGAAGCGCTCCTGATAGAACTTGTCGTACTCCTCCTTGGTGACCTCGCTCTTCTTCCGCTGCCACAGGGGCACCATGGAGTTCAGGGTCTCGTAGACGAACTCCTCCTCGTACTCCGGCTTATCCTCGGGACAGCCCTCCTTCAGCTTGGGATGGGGCATCAGCATCCGGATGGGGAAGCGGATGTAGTCGCTGTACTTCTTCACCAGCTTATAGAGGGGATACTCCCGCAGGTACTGGCTGTATTCGTCCTTCTCCTCCTCGCTGTCGGGCTTGATGTGCATGATGATATCGGTGCCCACGGTGTCCTTTTCACAGGGCTCGATGGTGTAGCCGTCCACGCCGGTGGACTGCCAGCGGTATGCCTGATCGCAGCCGTACTTCTTCGTGATGACGGTGATCTCGTCGGCCACCATAAAGGCGGAATAGAAACCCACGCCGAACTGGCCGATGATATCGGTGTCGGTGGTCTCCTTGCCCTCCAGCTCGCCCTTGAACTGGAGGCTGCCGCTGTTGGCGATGACGCCCAGATTGTTCTCCAGGTCGCTCTCGTCCATGCCGATGCCGTTGTCGCTGACGGTCAGGGTGCGGTTCTCCTTGTCGATGGTCAGGGTAATCTGGAAGTCCTCCCGCTTCAGGCCCACCTTGTCGTCGGTCAGGCTGAGATAGCACAGCTTGTCGATGGCATCGGAGGCGTTGGAGATGATCTCACGGAGGAAGATCTCCTTATGGGTGTAGATGGAGTTGATCATCATGTCCAGCAGACGCTTGGACTCGGCTTTGAATTCTTTCTTGCTCATGGTTTTGTCCTTTCTATGGGGATGGGAGGCGCGGCAGCGCCTCCCTTGGGTATATGCGGTTGGCGGGCGGCATGACATTTCGTAGGGGCCGATGCCCACATCGCCCCGCCGTTCACCGGAGATATCATCTTGGGCCGAACGGGCCGATGTAGGCATCGGCCCCTACAACGGTTCACCGCACCGATCATACCTGTGTTATTCCCCGTCCTTTTTCTTCTCGTTGGCACGGGTGATGAACCAGCCCACGGCGGTCAGGGCGGTCATGGTGCCGTAAATGACGGCCAGCGCCTTCCCCAGGGGCGCAAGGCCCGGCAGCACCTTTCCGGCGGCCTTGGCGGCCTTCTCCCCCGCGTTGGCGATGGTTTTCGCGGTTTTCATACTGGCCATGGCGCGCCTCACTTATGGGCCCGGTACCAGTCGATGACCGGCTGCAGCGCCTCTGCGCTGACGGCGGAGCCGCCCTTCTTCACCATGTCGTACATCTTCTGCTGGGCCTCGTTCAGGGGCTTCTTGGCCTCCAGATTCTTGAGGATGTCCTTGCACTTGACGGTCATGATCCACTTGAAGGGGCCGTGGAGCTTCTTCATATCGAAGCCGCCCTGCAGGGCGAAGCAGTCCACCTCCTTGCCGAAGTCCCGCAAAAGCTGGTCGTGAAGCAGCACCGCGGCGGCCTCACCGGCAGGGGCCATGCCCACCCGCACCATGGCGCGGACGTCGAAGAACTTCATAGCCTTCCGTGCGCCCACGCACTTGTCGGCCATGACCCAGCCCAGATAGATGACCTGCTGGTCGGGCTGGGGATTGCGCATCTGGGAAATGTCGTTGACCGGCAGGCCGGTGGCCTCACCCAGCATTTTGGCGTACTGGGCGGTATAGCCGGAGTTGGACGCGTATACGATGGCAGAGATCATAGCATTTCCTCCCTTGTTTTGATCGTTATATTTATCTTTATTATACCACTTTTGTCAACACCCGCGTCAGCGCATGAAGCGGTCGATGGCGTCGTTGAGACTGTCGATAGCGGCGGTGTCCCCCTCCTCCACCGCGTCCACGATGCAGTGGGCGATGTGATCCTTCAGGATCACGCGGCCGGTGGAGTTCAGCGCCGAGATCACGGCGGAGAGCTGCACCAGCACCTGAGAGCAGTCCTCCCCCCGCTCCACCATGCGGCGCACCGCGTCCAGATGGCCCTGGGCCCGGCTGAGACGGTTCAGCACCGCCTTGGTGTGGGCATGGGAATGGGTGTGGCCGTGGCCGTCGCCATGGGTGTGGGTGGTGCCGTCGGCGTGGGTGTGGGGTTCGTTGGACATGGGACATCGCTCCTTCACGGTGATTTGGAAAAAGGCCGCCGCAGTTGCGCCGCGGCAGCCTCGTTCCTATGATACATCAATCTCTCCGATTTGACAAGTGTTTACGCCTTGGCCATGCCCTTCTGGCGGGCATACTCGGCAGCGCCCAGGGCGCCCATCAACTGGGGATCGGTCTTCAGGTCGATGACCTTCAGCTTCAGCACATGCTCGATAGCCTGCTTCAGGCCCGCGTTCTTGGCGCAGCCGCCGGTCAGGGTGATGCTGTCGGTGGCGCCGGCCTTCTTGCTCATGACGAAGCAGCGCTTGGCAACCGCCATCTGGATACCGGCGGCGATCTCGTCCATGGGCTTGCCCTCGCCGACGAGGGTGATGACCTCGGACTCGGCAAACACGGTGCACTGAGCGGTGATGGGGATCACGTTCTTGGCCGTCAGGCTCAGGTTGGAGAACTCAGGCAGGCTCATCTCAAAGCTGCGGGCCATGGCCTCGTAGAAACGGCCGGTACCGGCGGCGCACTTGTCGTTCATGGCGAAGTTCTTCACGGTGCCGTCGGTGTCCACGCTGATGCCCTTCACGTCCTGACCGCCGATATCGATGATGGCCTTGACGGAGGGATCGGTGACATGCACGCCCATGGCGTGACAGGAGATCTCGGAGATATTCTCGTCGGCGAAGGGCACCTTGTTGCGGCCATAGCCGGTGCCGATCAGGTACGTCAGTTCCTCGGAGGACTTCAGACCCACCTTGTTCAGCACCTCCTCCATGGCCATCTTTGCGCTGACCTCGGAGTTGATCTTGCTGCGGATGGTGGTATCGGCGCAGATCTTGCCGTTTTCATCTAAGATAACTGCCTTGGTGTAGGTGGAGCCTACGTCGCAGCCGCCAAAATATTTCATCGTCTTTCCCTCTCTTTTACTTGTTGTATTCGTAGTGGGGCTTGTCCATGTCATAGGAAGCCTTCAGCGGGTCGCGGCGCTCCATGCGGTCATAGTGACGGCACAGGAACGGCTCCACGCCGTAGAACAGGGCCTTGCCATCCAGGTCGAAGAAGAAGATGGCGAACAGGGCCGCGTAGATGCCGCCGCCGATCAGCAGCAGCTTGCCCAGGATTTTCAGCAGTTTTTTCATCGTTCTCTCCTCCTCTTACCAGCTCTGGGAATCGTCGAACTCCAACAGGGAGGGATCCAGCGGTTCCTCGTGCATGACGGTGGTCATATAGTCGTTGATGATGGTGCGGATCTCCGCCCGGGAGACGTTGCGCTTGTCGGGCAGGGCGTGGGGCATCCAGATGGCGTGGATGTTGCGGGCGCGGAA
>CAKTZN010000041.1 GCA_934635545.1 uncultured Oscillospiraceae bacterium
ACCAGGCCCAGCAGGAAGGAAGAAAAATATGTCATAGAGTCACCTCATGTCATATCCGAATACTTTTTGTCATATCCGGCATGGAAATTACTGTTTGTTATCAGTTATCGTGGAAGATATCAAGTATAGTATACCATATCTATGAAAAAAATGCCACTGTTATTTACAACAGGGCCATGCAAAAAGAGAACACAAAGTATAGCGCAGGAATTTCTTACACCGGGTGTAGGGGAGGGGCTCTGCCCCTCCCGCCAAATACACAATGGCATTTCCGACAAGCGGCGGGCGGGGTAGAACCCCGCCCCTACGCACAAGTAATCGCCCTGCAGCCTGATAAGCACAAAAGAGAACGCCGGGGCGTTCTCTTTTGTGCTATTCGGTTTCGTCCTCCACAGGCGGCCAGATCTGTATACAGGTCTGCCACTTCTTATAGCAGCCGTTCGTATTCCACTCGTGCCACAGTGTCAATGCGTCCCGGAAGGGATAGACCGGCTTCGTCTGTCGGGCGTAGTTGCACCAGCTATACAGCGACGGCATCTCCGGTGTCAGCATTTCGGCATCGTACAGGAGATAGGCCCGTGTGTTCTCGCCGCGGCGCATCCGCGACCACTCCGCGATCATGCTGGTGTTCTGTGTGGTGCCGAAGATGTTGGTGGTCTCATAGCTGCCGCTCTCCACCGAGTAGAAGTCCGCCGCATAGGACTGGCCGTCTTTCTCGCACAGCAGGCGGCCGCTATTCCATCCGCCGGGGCTCCACGACTCCTCGTTTTCCTGCCACACAGGCCAGATCTCCATACCCTCCGCAAGGCAGTCTCCGGACGGCCGGTCAATCGCCGCATAGTGCAGCACGACAGCCCGCTGTCTGCCCGCTTCCTCCACCAGCACCACCACATGGGTCACAGCGTTCTCATAAATGTCGTACACCCGATAGGTATAACGGTAGCTGCCGTCCGGCTGCTTCTCCGCACTGCTATACTCCCAGCGGGGCGGCGGGTCATTGTTCCACACCGATGTGGTGACCTCGCGGTAGATATCCCTCTCATACAGAGGCTCTGTCTCCGCATACACCTTCACCGCGCCGGACATGTGCGCCACTTCCTCCGCCGTCAGGTCGTCCAGCACCTGCTCCGGAAAGCCCAAGTCCAGCAGCTCCGCCCGGATAGTCTCGTCCTGAGGCGCGTCATCCCGCACCTGCCAGTTCATGGGATACCGCTGGCCCAGGAACATGGCCAGCAGCACCGCCGCCAGCGTCAGCCCCAGATAGCCCCACAGCACCGCCGCCGAGGGCAGGCGCACCGGCGCGGCGTGGATGGCGTAGCCCGTGTCCGCGAGAGAGCGGGCCAGCTTTACCAGATTCCGCAGGATCACGATATACGCGATCAACAGCGGCAGCACCGCCAGCCAGCCGCTCAGTTTGATGAAGGCCAGCACGCACAGCGCCGCATAGAAGATCACCAGCGCACCGGCGGCGGGCGCGGCGGGCTTCTCCGCTCCGGCGGCACGGGATACCCCCACCATGCCCCGCCACAGGCAGATATACAGTGCGAATGTCATGGCCATGACTGCATAGGCCGGGATGTTTTTCACATCCACGGGCAAGGCCGCCAGCGTGAAGGACGCGCTGCGCACTACGGCGATGGCGATGGACAGCCGCCAGCACCATTGCAGCGCCCGGTTCTCCTGCCGCAGGGTACGGAAGCCCAGCACCATCAGGATACCGCCCAGGGCAGGCAGGATCATGTCCAGATACAGAAACTTGAAGGTGATGGTGGTCAGGCCCATGCCCCACAGCACCAGCGCCATGGCCTCCCGCCAAGGGTTCACCTCCGCCATGGCCGGGGGCAGCGCAGAGGCGTCCTCCTGCAGCATCTGATCAAAGCGCAGATCGTCACTCACAGAAGTCACCTCCCAACAACTGCCGCAGCTTTTGCCGCAGGCGGTACAGCCGCCCCTCCACCGCCCGCTCCGTCAGGCACAGCTCGGCGGCCATCTGGGCGGTGGACTGGCAGTAGTAGTATTTTCGATAGAACAGGCTCCGCTCCTCCGGCAGCAGACCTGCGATGGCCGCCTGCAGCCGCCGCTGGCGCTCCCGGCGCAGCAGCTCCTCCTCGGCGCTGCCGCCGGTGTGGGGTACGGTCTCCTCCAGCGGCGCGTCCGCCCGGGCATGGCGGGCGCGGTTCAGGGCGGCGTTGCGGCTCAGCACCGTCAGCCAAGCTTTCAATGCGCCCTTGTCGCCGTCGAAGCTGTCCGCCGTCTGCCAGATCTTCAGGGAAATGTCGGCATAGCACTCCTCCCGATCCCGCTCATCCGTCAGGATGGGCCGCAGGATGTAGCGGATCAGCGGCCCGTACTGCCGCAGCAGCGCATGCAGCGCGGCCTCGTCGCCGCCCGCGATCTTCGCCATCAGCGTCCGCTCGTCCAACCGTATCCCCTCCCCTCCGGATATGTCTCTACTCTATACTACACCATTTTCACCCAAAACCCACGGAAAATTTTTGGGACAGAGGCATCAATTTCCATATAAAACGGCGCGGCCATAGCCGCGCCGTTTTGAAGCTTTATTTCTCCCGGATCATGTGATAGAACACACCGTCTCCCGCCGGGGTGGTCTGGCGGATCGGCTCTCCCACAATGCGGAAGCCCGCCTTCTCATAGCACCTGACGGCCCGTGCATTCCACGTTCTGACCTCCAGATACAGGGGTTTCCCTGGAAAAAGGCGTTGGGAGATGTCCCATGCCATCCGGGTCATCTGCTGGCCGTACCCCTTGCCGCAGCAGGCCGGGTCTGCCCCGATGCCGAAAAAGACCTCCGTCTCCTCCTCATAGAGATTGATGAAGCCCACCAGCACCGCGCCGTCGAAAAAGGAATAGAAGTTGTTCTTCGGATCAGCAAAGCCCACGCCGCGGGCCTTCTGGGCCTCATAGGCGTCGTTGTTATAGATGGCGTATGCGCCGTCATACTGCCACGCGGTGATGCGGTATTTCTCCTCTTCGGTGGTCTTGTGATAGGTCAGCATATGTTCTCCTGTGGGGTCGTTGTCTGCGACGGCTTTTCCGGTATACGGCGGGGCGTCGGGAACGCCGCCCCCTACGAAGCAGAAAGGCCGAAGATTTCTTGTCAGCTTACTTCATCTGCTCCAATGCGGCGCGGGCGGCGGACTGCTCCGCCTCCTTCTTGCTGTGGCCGGAGCCCAGGCCGATGACCTGACCATTCAGCGTCACCGCCACGGCGAACACCTTGGCGTGATCCGGGCCGCTCTCGGACACCGGCTCATAGTGCAGCACCTGGTTGGGCTTGCGCTGCACCAGCTCCTGCAGCTCGGTCTTGCAGTCACGGCGGCGGCTCTCCACCACCTCCTCCTGCTCCTTATCCAGCAGGATGCGATGGATCAGCGCGCGGGCCTTGTCGATGCCGCCGTCCAAATACACCGCGGCCAGCACCGCCTCCACCGCATCCGCCAGAATGGACGGACGGCGGCGGCCGCCGCCGCTCTCCTCGCCCTTACCCAGCAGCAGGAAGTCCCCCAGGCGCAGGCTCTGGGCCACCTCGTGCAGGCTCTCCTCGCACACCAGGGCAGCGCGGATACGGGTCAGCTCGCCCTCCGGCAGGTCGGGATGCTTACGGTACAGAAAGTCCGCCGACACGAAGCCCAGCACCGCGTCGCCCAGGAACTCCAGCCGCTCGTTGCTGGCAATGCCCATGCTGCGGTGCTCGTTGGCGTAGGAGCTGTGGTACAGCGCGCCCCGCAGCAGCTCCGGATCGTTGAAGCGATAGCCCAGCCGCTCCTCCAGTTGATGTAAAGTTTCCATGCTTTCCATCCCTTTCCGGGCCGTCGCCCACAGGATCCCACGGTGTGGATCCCATGGGCGGTGGCCCAAAGCAAATTTTCGAAAAGAAAACCCCACGTCGATCGGTGGGGTTTTCTTTCTATGTACAAGTATCACTCGATGTGGCTGCTGAGATAGCGGACACAATCGCCTACAGTCTTCAGGGACTGAAGATCCTCTTCATCGATCTCGCCGATGTCGAATTCCTCCTCCATCGCCATCACCAGCTCCACCAGATCCACGGAATCCGCGCCCAGGTCGTCCACAAAGGAACTGTCCATGGTCACTTCGTCTGCATCGATGGCAAACTGCTCCGCGATCAGATCCTGCATGGTCTTGAAGATCGTCTCCGGTGTCATAGGAAGTTACTCCTCCTTTCAGATTGCGTTATCTTGGAAAATAATACGGCAATCCTATCACGCTGTCAATACCTTTTTCGTAAATTTCTCGTGATTTAGGCATTGACGGCCATTTCGTCCACATGGGCGGCGATCTCGTCCACCAGGCCGCTGGCGGCGACCTCCTTCGCCTGGCCGATGGCATTCTCGATGGCCTCGTCATTGGAGGAGCCGTGGGCCTTGATCACCGGCTTGGAAATGCCGATGAAGGCGGTGCCGCCCACCTTGTTGGGGTCAAGCTGCGCCTTGAAAGCGTTCAGCCCCGGCAGCACCATGGCGCCCGCCAGCTTGGTCAGCAGATTCTTCTTGAAAATGGCCTTCAGGGAGCTTCCGGCGTAGGAGCCGATGCCCTCGATGGTTTTCAGCATCACGTTGCCGGAGAAGCCGTCGGTCACCAGCACGTCGCAGCCGCCCTTGATGGCCTCCTTGGCCTCGATATTGCCGATGAAGTTCAGCCGCTCCTGCTTCAGCAGCAGTTCACGGGTCTGGCGCTGGAGGTCGGTGCCCTTCTCCGCCTCTACGCCGATGTTGAGCAGGCCCACCCGGGGATTTGCGATGCCCAGCACATGGCTGGCGTAAAAGCTGCCCAGATAGGCGAACTGCAGCAGGTACTCCGGCGTACACTCGGCATTGGCGCCGCAGTCGATCAGCACGCAGCGGCCGGTAGTGGTGGGCATGACCGGCGCCATGGCGGCCCGGCGGATGCCCCGGATGCGCTTGGTGATCAGGGTGGCCCCGGTCAGCAGCGCGCCGGTGGAGCCGGCGGAGATGAAAGCGTCGCCCTTGCCGTCACGCAGCAGCGTCAGGCCCACGCCCATGGAGCTGTCCTTCTTCCGGCGGAACACCGTGGCGGGATCGTCCTCCATAGTGACCTCCTCGGTGGTGGGCACGATGTCCATGCCCCGGGGCAGCTCACTGACGCCGCACTGGGCCAGCGCATCACGGATGGCGGCCTCGTCGCCGGTGAGGGTAATGTCCACGCCCCAGCGCTTCTGTCCCCGCACTGCCCCCTTGACGATGGCCAGCGGCGCGTTATCGCCGCCCATGGCGTCTACGATGATCCTCATTTGGCCAGTACCTCCTCCCGGATGGCGTCGATGATGGCCAGCGACCGCTGGCTCAGCTCCGCGTTCTTGTTGCGTTTGCCCTTCACCCGGTGGTCAAGGGGCGGAATGATGCCGAAGTTGATGTTCATTGGCTGGAACTCCGCCACGGACTCGTTGCTGACGTACAGGCCCAGCGCGCCGATGGCGGTCTCCCGCGGGAAGTCGATGGGCGTCTTGCCCAGCAGCCGCCGGGCCAGCTCTACGCCCACCAGGAATCCGCTGGCGCAGGACTCCACATAGCCCTCCACGCCGGTCATCTGTCCGGCAAAGGCAATGCGGGGATCGCTCCTGAGCCGGTAGTACCGGTCAAGGAGCCGGGGAGAATCCAGATAGGTGTTGCGGTGCATGACGCCGTAGCGCAGGAACCGGGCGTCGTGGAGGGCGGGGATCATAGAGAACACCCGCTTCTGCTCCGGCCATTTCAGATGTGTCTGGAAGCCCACCAGGTTATAGATGGTACCGTCGGCGTTGTCCTTGCGGAGCTGCACCACGGCGTAGGGATCCCGGCCCGTCTTGGGATCCGGCAGGCCCTTGGGCTTCAGCGGGCCGAACCGTAGGGTATCCTCGCCCCGGCGGGCCATGACCTCCACAGGCATGCAGCCCTCGAACACGTTCTTATCCTCGAAGCCGTGGACCTCTGCCTCCTCGGCGGCGGTCAGCGCCTGCCAGAAGGCCAGATACTGCTCCTTATCCATGGGGCAGTTGATGTAGTCCGGCGTGCCCTTGTCATAGCGGCTGGCAAAGTAGGCGCTGGTCATATCCACACTGTCAAAGGCCACCAGCGGCGCGGCGGCATCGAAAAAGTGCAGGGTGTCGGTGCTGCCGAACAGCGCCGCCAGCTTGTCCGCCAGCGCGTCGGAGGTCAGGGGGCCGGAGGCGATGACCACATCCCCCTCCGGGATGTCCGTCACCTCCTCGGCCACCACGGTGATGTTGGGGTGGCTGCGGATGGCCTCGGTCACCATGGCGGCAAAGCCGTGGCGATCCACCGCCAGCGCGCCGCCGGCCGGCACCGCCGTGGCATCGGCGCACCGCAGGATCAGGCTGTCCAGCCGCCGCAGCTCCTCCTTGAGCAGGCCCACGGCGTTTTCCAGGCCCGCGCCCCGCAGAGAGTTGGAGCAGCACAGCTCGGCAAAATCATCGGTCACATGGGCGGGGGTACGCTTGAGGGGCTTCATCTCCCGCAGCGTCACGGGGATGCCCCGCTGGGCCAACTGCCACGCGCACTCGCTTCCGGCCAGGCCCGCGCCGATCACAGTTACATGGTTCATTCCGCGCTGCCTTTCTCCGCCGTCTTCTTGGCGGTGGTCTTCTTGGTGGCGGTCGTCTTGGTGGTTGTGGTTTTCTTCGCGGTGGTCGTCTTCTTGGCGGCGGTGGTGGTTTTCTTGGCCGCCGTGGTCTTGGCCGCCGTCTTTTTGGCGGCAGGCTTCTTGGCGGGCTTTTCCTCTGCCGGTGCCTCCGCTGCCGTCTCAGCGGCAGCCTCGCCGCCCTCGGCGGCGGTGTCCTTATTGCGGTGATAGCCCCGCTTGTCCTCCGGCAGGAAGTTGGCGCACTTCTCGTTGATGCAGAAGGGCTTGCTGAAGCCGCGGCCCGCCCGCTTGAACATGGTCTGGCCGCACAGAGGGCACTCCTCCTTGGTGGGCACGTCCCACGTCATGAAATCGCAGGTGCGCTCCCCCTTTTTGTTGCTGGCGAACTCGCAGCAGTAGTAGGTGTACTGCTTGCCGGAGGTCTTGCTGGTGCCGCTGCGCTTCATGAGCCGTCCGCCGCACTTGGGGCAGCGGCCCGGCATCTCCACCACCAGCGGCATGGTGAAGGTACACTCCGGATAGCCGGGGCAGGCCAGGAACGGGCCGAAGCGGCCCTCCCGCTCCACCAGGTTGCGGCCGCACACGGGGCACAGCTCGTCGCTGACGGTGGGCTCGGGGCGGATGTAGTCGCCCTGCTCGGCGTCGGTCAGGTGCTGGGCAAAGCCGTCGTCATAGAACTGGCGCAGCACCTGCTTCCAGGGCAGCTTGCCCTCCTCCACGTCGTCCAGCCGCTGCTCCATATTGGCGGTGAACTTCAGGTCGGCGATATCGGCGAAGTACTTCTCCATCCAGGTGGTCACCGCCTTGCCCAGATTGGTGATGAGCAGGTACTTGCCCTCCTTCTTCACATAGCGGCGGTCCAGAATGGTGGACACGGTGGGGGCATAGGTAGAGGGGCGGCCGATGCCGTTTTCCTCCATGGCCCGGATCAGCGCCGCCTCGGTATAGTGGGCGGGCGGCGTGGTGAAATGCTGGCCCGGCGCGAAGTCCTTCAGGCGCAGGGGCTCCCCCTCGCTCAGGTCGGGCAGGGTGGGCTCCTTTTCCTCCTTGTCGTCATCGTCCCGCCCCTCCTCATACACAGCGGTATAGCCGGAGAATTTCAGCTTGCTGGCGGTGGCCCGGAAGAGATGGCGTCCCGCGTCGATGTCCACGGACACGCTGTCATACACGGCGTTTGCCATCTGGCTGGCTAGGAAGCGGCTCCAGATCAGGCGGTACAGCCGGTACTGCTCTGCCGTCAGGTCACCCCGGATGGCCTCCGGTGTCAGCTTCACGTTGCTGGGACGGATGGCCTCGTGGGCGTCCTGGGCCCCGGCCTTGGTCTTGTACTGGCGGGGCGCGGCGGGCACATAGCCCTTGCCGTAGCGCTCCTGAATGAAGCCCCGGGCGTCTGCCTGGGCCTCGTCGCTGATGCGCAGCGAGTCGGTACGCATGTAGGTGATCAGACCCACGGTGCCCTCGCCGGTGATGTCCACGCCCTCATAGAGCTGCTGGGCGATGGCCATGGTGCGGCGGGGGGTCATATTCAGCTTGCGGGACGCCTCCTGCTGCATGGTGGAGGTGGTAAAGGGGGGCGACGGGGAGCGCTTCTTGTCGGTGCGCTTCACCGACTTCACGGCGAAGGCGGCGCTGCGCAGCTCGTCCATGATGGCCTGCACGTCCGCCTGGGTCTGAGGCTCGTATTTCTTGCCGTTCTGGCCGTAATAATGGGCCTTAAAAGGTACATTATCCCCGTTTTCCAGTACCGCGTCCAGCGTCCAGTACTCCTGGGGCTGGAATTCGGCGATCTCCTGATCCCGGTCAAAGACCATGCGGGTGGCCACGCTCTGGACCCGTCCTGCAGACAGACCCCGGCGGATCTTCTTCCACATCACCGGGGAGATCTGATAGCCCACCACGCGGTCCAGCACGCGGCGGGCCTGCTGGGCGTCCACCAGATCCTGGTCGATGGCCCGGGGATGGGCGATGCTCTCGCCCACCACCTTGCGGGTGATCTCGTTGAAGGTGACGCGCTTGGCCTTGTCGTCCGGCAGGTTCAGCAGATGCTGCAGATGCCAGGAGATGGCCTCTCCCTCGCGGTCCGGGTCGGTGGCCAGATACACGGTGTCGCTGGCGGCAGCATCCTTCTTCAACTGCCGGATCAGCTCCTCCTTGCCGCGGATAGGTTTATATTCAGGTTCAAAATCGTGCTGGATGTCCACGCCCAGGGTGCTTTTCGGCAGGTCACGCAGGTGGCCCATGCAGGCCGTGACCTGATAGTCAGGCCCCAGATACTTGCCGATGGTCTTGGCCTTGGCCGGAGACTCCACGATCACCAGATTTTTTTTGCTCATGCTTTTAACTTCCTCTTTGCTTCCTTCTTACTCTTCCGGCAGCGCCACCGTGCGCACGAAGCTCCGCGCGCCGTTCTGGGCCGCCCAGCCGCTGATCTCCAGCAGCGTCAACGCCGGCAGCACCCGCTGGATGGGCAGGCCGCTGTCCTCGGCCAGTTGGTCGGTCAGCAGCGGTGCGTCTGTGCGCAGGGCGCGCAGCACCGTGCGCTGCTCGTCCGACAGTCCGGCCAGCTCCTCCGCCGTCAGGCAGGGCAGGGCCGGTGCTTCGGCTTCCTCCGACTTGGATGCGTTGGCTTTCGGTTTTTCCGCCGCCGGCTTGGGCTCTCCCGCCAGGCGGGGCAGCGGCGGCATAGGCGGCGCGGCGCGCCGCAGCTTGTGGGGGAACCGGCTCTCGTACTCCCCCAGGATATCCCAGGCACAGGTGGCCAGGATGGCGCCCTCCCGGATCAGGCGGTGGCATCCGGCGCTGTTGGGCGCGTCCACCGGGCCGGGGATGGCGAACACGTCGCGGCCCTGCTCCATGGCGTTTTCGGCGGTGATCAGTGCACCGGACTTCACCGGGGCCTCCACCACCACGGCGGCCACGCTGAGGCCGCTGAGGATCCGGTTCCGGACGGGGAAATGCCACGCCTCCGGCAGCGTCTGGGGCGGATACTCCGACAGGAGAACGCCGGTGGCGGCGATGTCCTCATACAGCCGCCGGTTCTCCGCCGGATAGACCACGTCCACACCGCCGCCCAGCACGCCGCAGGTAAAGCCGCCGAACCGCAGCGCGCCCCGCATGGCCGCGCCATCGACGCCCTTGGCCATGCCGGACACCACCATGCCGCCCTGCTGGGTCAGCTCATAGCCCAGCTTTTCGGCGCATTTGACGCCGTAGGGCGTGCAGGAGCGGGTGCCCACCACGGCCACCGCCGCCTCCTCGTCAAAGAGGGGCATGGCCCCCTTGCCGTACAGCAGCAGGGGCGGCTGATAGATGTTCCGCAGCCGGTCGGGATACAGGGCGTCGGCCATGGTGATGATGAAGATGTCCTTCCGGGCGCAGTCCGACAGGATGCGGTCTGCCGCGGCCAGCGACTTGCTGCCCAGCAGCGCCGCCTGCTCCTTCTTCAGCCCGTCCACCTGCCACAGGGTCTCCTCGTCCGCGTAGTATATGTCCTCCGGCGAGGAAAAATGCTCCATCAGCAGCATCTTGCTGCTGTCCGTCAGGCCCGGCAGCGTGGTCAGCCAGACCCAGTATTTCAGCGCCGCCATGGCCCGCACCTCACTTTCCTGTTACCGATAGCTCTCCCACAGCAGCACCGCGGCGGCGATGGCCGCGTTCAGGGATTCGCAGCGGTCTGTCATGGGGATCTTGATGGTCTTTTGGCACATGGCCAGCACCGTGTCGCGGATGCCCTGCCCCTCGCTGCCGATGACGATGGCGCAGCGGTCAAGGGACACGTCCCGGACATCCACGGTATCCTCCCGCAGGGCCGTGCCGTACAGAGGCAGGCCGCTGCGTGCCAACAGGCCCGGCAGCTCCTCCGCCTTCATGCACCACACGGGGCGGCGGAACACCGCCCCCATGGAGGAGCGCACCGTCTTGACGCTCCACGGGTCGGCGCAGCCCTCCAGCAGCAGCAGGCCGTCGAAATCAAAGGCGTCCAGTGTCCGCAGGATGGTGCCCACATTGCCGGGATCCTGCACGCCGTCCAGCACCATATAGCGGCTGCCGGGCAGCGTCTCAGGCATTTCTCCCGCCGGCAGCGCCACGGTGAACAGTGCGCCCTGGGGGGACTTCATCGGCGAGATGGAGGCCATCACGTCCTCCGGCACCTCCACCACCCGGACGCCTGCCGGGACGGACGGCAGGGCCGTACCGCCGGTGACGGCGATCTCGCGGATGGGAGCGTGCCATTTCAGCGCTTCCGCCAGCAGCTTGGGACTATCGCCCAGGTACACGCCCTGCTCCCGGCGGTAGGCGCCGGACGCGGCCAGCTTTTTCATATGGACCAGCAGGGGATTGGCACGGCTGGTGATCTTTTCCACGCTGACCGCCTCCTTTTTGTTGGAATGGAAAGGCTGACCCGACAAGCTTTTGTCGGGTCAGCGAGGTTAAAAACGATGTGAACCGACTTCAGGCGCGATCAATAGAGCTTTGCACCGGCCGGAATGTGGGGATCCACCATCAGCAGATGCAGCTTCTCTTCTCCGTTTTCGTGGTGAACCGCAGAAATCAGCATACCGCAGGAGTCGATGCCCATCATGGGTCTGGGCGGCAGGTTGGTGATGGCGATGCAGGTCTTGCCCACCAGCTCCTCCGGCTCATAGTACTCGTGGATACCGCTCAGGATCACCCGGTCTGTGCCGGTGCCGTCGTCCAGAATGAACTTCAGCAGCTTCTTGGACTTCTTCACAGCCTCGCACGCCTTGATCTTCACGGCGCGGAAATCGGACTTGGAGAAGGTGTCAAAATCCACCAGATCGGCAAACAGCGGCTCGATCTCCACGTTGGAGAAGTCGATCTTTTCCTCCGCCGCAGACGCGGCGGGCGCAGCCGTCTCGGCGGGCTTGTCCGCCTTCTTGTCGGCATCCAGGGGCTTCATGGTGGGGAACAGGATCACGTCGCGGATGGAGTCCGCGCCGCACAGCATCATGCTGCAACGGTCGATGCCGAAGCCCAGGCCGCCGGTGGGAGGCATGCCGTACTCCAGCGCCATGACGAAATCGTCGTCCATCATGTCGGCCTCTTCATCGCCCTGGGCGCGCTTTTCGGCCTGAGCCTTGAAGCGCTCGTACTGGTCGATGGGATCGTTCAGCTCGGAGAAGGCGTTGCCCATCTCGCAGCCGCAGATGAAAGCCTCATACCGCTCGGTCAGGTGCGGGTCGGCAGGGCTGCGCTTGGCCAGGGGGCTGACCTCCACGGGATACATGGTGATGAAGGTGGGCTGCACCAGCGTCTCCTCCACCTTCTGGTCAAAGGCCTC
>CAKTZN010000042.1 GCA_934635545.1 uncultured Oscillospiraceae bacterium
AGGGCAGGAAGCGCTCCACATAGGCGGGCAGCTTGTCGGCGGGATAGCGCTTGTACAGCACGCAGTTGATGCGGGTGGGGCAGGCGATGCGGCCCAGCACATCGTCGGGGCTCTCCTCCACATACTTCTGCAAGTGGCGGGAGATGTTCATGCAGGTGATCTTGTCCTTGTTGCGCTCCGTAAAGGCCACCATCTCGTCCAGCGTGGTATGCTCCTGCACCGGGAAGGTGGTGTTGATATACACCTTGTGGGTGGTGGGGATGGCGTCCAGCATCTTCTGCAGCGCGTCCAGATCCGCCAGCGGCTCACCGCCGGTGAACACGAAGTCGCACCGGGGCGTGATGGCGTCCAGCGTGTGGATGGAGTCGATGATCTTGTCCAGAGAGAAGCCGGTGCAATCGGCGTATTCCTGCTTATTGATACAGAAGGGGCAGTGATTCTGACAGTCATAGGGGACGAACACCGTGACCGTAGCGCCGCCTTCACGGGTCTTATAAGGATGAGTCATGTATGTGCAAAACCTTTCCGTGTGAATATTCTTCAATATTTTATACCGCAGCGACAAGAAATGCAAGGAAAAAAGCAAAAAATCGGTTGTTTAGTTATTAACAAACACCTTTGCGCCGTTTTCGGCGGCTTTTTCATTGACACGCTTTCCACTATGCGGTAAATTGTAGGTAAAACGTAAGCGAAAGGAGCGGATAGACGTGAAGATCCGAAACGAATTGCTCTCGCAGGTGCGCAGCTACGCCGGGCATACGCCTCACGCGGCGGCGGACACCCTGGACTGTTCCCTGGGCGTCAACCCCTACGGCTTCCCGGCGGTGGTGAAGGAGGCCTTTGCCGCCTTTGACCCGGAACGGTTCTATCACTATCCCCACTCCGACGCGCCCCAGCGGGCCATTGTGGACTACTGGGCGGACTACGCCTTTATCGAGCCGGAGAACATCGTCCTGACCGACGGCAGCGTGTCGGCCCTGTACCTGCTGTGCAACATTCTGGCCAAGAAGGGCGCGGAGGTGGTGGGCTTTCTGCCCACCTTCACCGATATGGTGGAGTATTCCCGCATGATGGCCATGCGATACGTGGGCATTCCCGCCCGGCGTGAGGAAAACTGGCGCATGGAGGTATCCGATCTGGTGGACGCCATCAGCGGCGATACCAGTCTGGTGTACATCGACCGGCCCAATAATCCCACCGGCCAGACGCTGTCCCTGGCGGACATCAGCCGGGTGCTGGACAAGTGCGAGGAGCTGGGCGTCTATGCCATCGTGGACGAGGCCTATGGCGATTTTCTGCCCCGGGAGGAGTCGGCGGTGACGCTGGGGCCGAAATACAAGAACATCATCATTGTCCGCACCTTCTCCAAGGGCTTCGGCCTGGCGGGACTGCGGGCGGGATACATCATCACCTGTCAGGAGCTGATCCGCTACATCAGCAAGGTGTCCAACCCCTACATGATGAGCGAACTGTCCCGTGAGCTGGCGGCCGCCGCTCTCAGCGACCGCACCTATGCCGACAGCCACGGCCCGGATTTTGCCGCCATGAAGCGGGCTCTGCGGGATGTCTGCGGCAAAAACCTCACCATGGCCGAGACCGATGACCGGGTGCCCATCTGCCTTCTGCAGCATAAGAACCCCCGCGCCGACCTGCAGGAGCTGCTGATAGCGGAGGGCGTGCTGACCTGCTCCGGCGGCGAGTTTGAGCCGCTGGACCGCGCCAGCGTCCGGCTGCGGGTGCCCCGCGCCCAGGAGATGGACAAGCTGCTCCGCGCGGTGGAAAAGGTGAACAACGGATGAAACATGCGCACCCCCGGCAGCCATAAGGCCGCCGGGGGTGGTGTTATTGGAAAAAGGGATTGTGCGGCGGGGCGATGTAGGCATCGCCCCGAACAATAAGTTTGTAGGGGCGGGGTTCTACGCCGCGAGGGAGGGTTCGCCGCTCTCCACCGCGGCATCGCTGGCCCTGGCGCCCGATTTATGGTAATTGTGCAGCACGATGCCCAACAGGATCAACGCCGCGCCGATGACGCCCTGGACGCCCATGCGCTCCTGCAGGAAGATGGCGCTCATGACCGCGGTGGCCAGGGGATTGATGGCGCACATCTGGGCGGCCCGGTCAGCGGTGGTGTACCGCTGGGCCACCGGCTGGAAGGTGAAGCCGAAGCAGGAGCACACCAGCGCCAGCGCCAGGATCACGCCCCACTCGGTGGCGTTCTGGGGCAGGTGGGGCGTTCCCGCCAGCGGCGAAGCAATGGCGGCGAACAGGCCCAGGAATCCGATCTGAAACATGCCCAGCAGGATGGTATCCCCCTCCTGGGAGAATTTTCCGGTGAGGATGATGCCGCCGGCGTACAGACACGCCTCCAGCAGGCACAGGGCCTCGCCCGGGCCGAACCCGGCAAAGCCGCCCTTCAGCGTCAGGAAGCCTACGCCGGCCAGCGTCACCGCCGCGCACAGCAGCGTCCGGTGATCCGGGGCCTTCCGGTGCAGCGCCGCCTCGAACAGCGGCACGATGACGATGGCCGTGTTCACCAGGAACGACACGGTGGAGGCGGTGGTTTTGGTCAGGGCGAAGGTCTCGCAGGTCATGACGGCGAAAAAGACCGCGCCCAGGATCATGCCGTGCAGCAGGTCGGTTTTCGTCACGGTGCGCAGCTTCTTCCAGAAGATGACACACAGCACCACGAAGGCCAGGCCGAACCGCACCGCCAGCAGATTCAGCGGCGACATGCTCTCCAGGCCCACCTTGGCGAACAGCAGCGACGTGCTTCTGGCGAAGATCACGGCGGCCAGCAGCCATTCGGCAGCTCTCTTGCTCATTTGGTATCCCTCCCGTTTATCCGTTGCTCTCCCGCCTGAAACGCGCCGCTGGGGCAAGGCGCGGGCCTTGCCCCTGACGGCTGGATGGGGGAGAGAAAATTGGTTACTTGGCGGCGGCCGCGGCCACCTTCAGCTCCGTCCCGTCGGGACGGCCATTGGTCAGGCAGTTGACGGCCACCACGAACCCGGCGCCTGCCGCCATGGACAGGACCAGCAGCGCCGTGCTGCTTCCCACGCAGCCCAGCCAGGCGAACAGCACCACCAGAGCCAGACACACAAGGGCGACGGTCACGCAGACGTTGTTTCGTACATTCTTTTTCATGGTTTTGTCCTCCTTTTTGAATTTTGGGTTTGTTTTTCGTTACCTTTAGGTTGACTTCATCATAGCACGGCTTTATACTTGTGTAAAGCGATAGTATATCACGTTTTTGTTGACGAAACTGCAACAAAGGAGAGCGGCCATGGATACGGAAAAATGCGCGGCGCTGCTGTGTGCGCTTGAGGAGGGGACTCTGGCCCGTGCGGCGGAAAAGCTGGGCTATACCCCCTCCGGCATCAGCCGCATGGTGGCGGCGCTGGAGGAGGAGCTGGGCTTTCCGCTGCTGCACCGCAGCCGGGGCGGCGTCATCGCCACCGGCGAATGTGAGGCGCTGCTGCCCGCCCTGCGGCAGATGGCCTATCAGGCGGAGTGCTGCCGCCAGACGGCGGCGGCGCTGCGGGGTCTGGAGCAGGGCAGCATCACCGTGGGCGCCAACTACCACTTCTACTCCCGCCAGATGGCCCACCTGATGGCCCGCTTCCGGGAGCGCCATCCCGGCATCGTCTTTCAGACCATCGAGGGCACCAGCACCACGCTGGCAGCGGCCCTGCGGGAGCACCGGGCCGACCTGTGCGTCATCAGCCGCCGGGACGGCTCTCACCAGTGGCTGCCCCTGCGGCGGGATCCCATGATGGTGATGCTGTCCCCCGCCCATCCGCTGGCGGCGGCGGAGGCTGTGCCCATCCATCTGCTGGAGACGGAAAGCTATATCGAGATCTTTCCGGGCCGGGAGACGGACAACTCCCGTATTCTGGCGGAAAACGACATCCATCCCGGCAACCGCTTCGCCGGGGTGGAGGACAACTTCTCCGCCATGGCCATGGTGGAGGCGGGACTGGGCATCTCGCTGGTGAACGGTCTGATCGCCGGGACGCTGACCGGCGACGTGGTGTTCCGGCCGCTGGATCCGCCCCAGTATGTGGAGATCGGCATCGCCACCCCGCCGGCGGAGACCATGTCCCCCGCCGCGAGACGGTTTCTGAATTTCGTAAGGGAGAATATCAAGGGGTAGAAATGTTTCGCGCTTCCGAGCGCGAGGTACTTTTGGCCGCTGTCCCAAAAGCGTCCTGTTGCGGTGCCCAAAATTTCGCTGCGGCGTTAAAGCCGCCGAAATTTTGACCGCGGCCACTCGCTCACCTCGCTTCATCTGCCACTGGCAGCGCTCGGATCGCTCCCCCAAAAGGACAGCTTAAACCTGCGGTTTAAGAATCCGCCCACGCTGTTCATTTTGCAAAGCCGTAACCTTGTACCACGCGTTCGCGGAACATTGCTGTTATCGTTTCGTATGACGTATTGACTAACCTCTTGCGCCGCTGCCGCTCATACGCTGCAACGGTAGAAGCGAGAGCGTTGTTCGTTGTTGGCATGAGCGGCAGCGGCGCTGGTGCAAAGACAATCCTTTTAACCAAGCGAAAAAGGAAATCTTGCGTGAACGTGTGGTATGCAGCCACAAATTTGTACACATTATAGCGCGCAAGGAAGTGAAGAAACCTTTGGTTTCTTCTGGCTCTTTTGCCCACTTTTCCAGCTACTGGGAAAAGTGGGCCGCCGGAGGCCGTTCTCGTGGCCGCAGCCACGAAATGCTCCTATCAAAAAACCAATATTTATAGGAATCCCATTTGACAGTACGCGGCAAGATTGCTATACTGCAATATCATAAAAAACACCATTCCACCGCCAAAACAGGCGGAAAGGGGGAACAATATGACCCATAAAGCCATTTTCCGCCAGCACTGGAGCGACGCCTTCCGGGACGCCGCCTTCCAGGCCCGGCTCCACGACCCCGCTATGGCCCAGCGGTGGGCCCAGGCCCGGTTTTTCGAGGGCTTTCTGCCGGTGCGGCAGCGCCTTGTCTGCCGCGCGCTGATCGAGGCCGCCGCCGAAGCCATGCCGGACATCCCCGCGCCGGAGGGCGGCTGGGAGGGCTATGTGCTCAGCGACGCCACCGCCCGCCTGTACCCCCAGCACCGCCGGCCCGCCACAGAGCCGCAGGAGGATTTCGCCCTGTGCGCCCTGCTGGCCATACAGCTTCTGCTGGAGGAAGAGCGCCGCGCGCTGCCTTTCGACTGGCACATCGACTTCGCCTTCTGCACCGACGAGGAGGCGGCGGGCAGCCCCTTCTATCCGCGGTTTTTGCAGGTATGGCGGCAGGATTTCGTCTATGAGCTGCTGCGCCTGGGCAGTGAACTGACGCCCTTCAGCACCCTGCAGCACATCGCCATGGTCCACCATGTGGCCATGACGGCGGGCCGCGCCCTGCGCCGCAGCGGTGCGGCGGTGGATCTGGCCCTGACCTCTGCCGCCGCCGCCGGACACGACATCGGCAAATTCGGCTGCATGCCCGGCGAACGGGTGCCCTATCTCCACTACTACTATACCGACGAGTGGCTGACCCGCTCCGGCCTTCCCCAGGTGGGCCAGGTGGCCGACAACCACTCCACCTGGGATCTGGAGCTGGCCAGCCTGTCGGTGGAATCCATGCTGCTGATCTACGCCGACTTCCGCTCCAAGCAGCGGCGTGAGGCGGACGGCCGGGAGACGGCGGCGCTGTACACCCTGAAGGACGCTTTTGATGTGATCCTCAGCAAGCTGGACAACGTAGACGCCGCCAAAAAGCGCCGCTATGAGTACGTCTACCGCAAGCTGCGGGACTTTGAGGACTATCTCATCGCCCACGGCGTGGACGTGACGCTGCGGGGCCGGAACACCGAGCCAAAGCCCCAGCCGGACATCGCCCTGATGAAGCCGGACGAGTACTACCGGGCCTTCTGCCTGACGGCGGTGGAGCACAACCTGGACATGATGCGCCGCCTCAGCCACGAGGGACTGTTCTCCGACCTGCTGGAGATGGCCCGCAGTGAGAAGGACTGGACGCGGGTGCGCACCTATCTGTGCGTGCTGGAGGACTACTTCACCTATCTGTCCACCAACCAGAAGATCCAGACGGTGTACTTCCTCTATGAGCTGCTGCTGCACCCGGAGGGCGACATCCGCCGCCAGGCGGCGGCGCTGATGGGCCAGGTGATGGCCAAGTTCAGCCTGCGCTACAAAAAGGAGCTGCCCTCCTCCGCGCCCCGCGCGGCGGTGGAGCAGACCCAGTTTGCCCTGTGGGCCCAGTATCTGAACCTGCTGTTTTACCCCGACCACAAGCTGACGCCCCAGCAGACCAGCCACATCCGCTTCACCGCCAAGCTGGTGGTATCCGCCACGCTGGAAAACTGCGCGCCCCAGGAGACGGAGCAGTTCCTGTCGGTGCTGTTGTCCCACTACCAGTCCCCCCATGTGGAGGATGAGGGCGCGGCGCTGGCCCTGACGGACACCCTGTGCTATCTGCCCCTGAAGCTGCTGACGAAGGAGCGGGCGGAGCAGGTGGCCGCCTTCGCCCTGGCCCAGTGCCGGGGCCGCAGCCCCTCCCTGCAGGCGGCGGCGCTGCAATTCTTCTTCCGGGCCAGCCAGACCCTGCCGGAGCGCCACCCCCTCCGCTCCGCGCTGGAGCGGCTGCGGCAGGAGGAGCTGACCTTCGCCCTGCCCTCTCTGCGCTACCGGTACGCCCGTGTGTGCGGCGTTCCGGCGGAGCAGGCCATGAAGGCCCTGACCAGTGAAGAGGTGTCCGACATCCTGCTGGACAACCTGAAAACCGCCACGCCGTGGATGATCAAGGTGGTGAACGTGGAGCTGCTGTCCCGCTACGCCGCCTGCGGCATGGGCAGCGCCATGCAGATCGCCGCCCACTTCGCCAACCTGATCCGGGTCAGCGAGGCGGTGGTGGTGCGCCAGCGGGCGGGCCGCGCACTGCTGGGCATCGCGCCCCGGCTCACCAGTGAGGAGCGCAACGAGATCGCCGTGGAGCTGGCCAAGGCCCTGGAATCCGGCCACTACGAATTCTCCAAATATATCCCCCAGTATCTGGGAGCCTTTATGCTGTGGCTGCCTCCGGCGGAGCTGGACGAGGTCATCGACTATCTGGCGGAGCTGCTGAGCCACTCCGCCGACAGCGTGGTGGCCTCGGTCCTGGACACCGTGGGCTTCGCGTTGGAGAGCTACCGCACCTATCCCCAGCGCTTCCCGGAGGAGGAAGCGGTGTGGGATCGCCGCCGCCGGCGTCTGGCGGGCCTGCTGCTAAAGGGTATGGCGTCCTATCGCCAGGCGGTGCAGCAGGAGGCCATGTATGTGCTGGGCGACACCCTGTTCGCCTCGCCCCGGTTCCCCGATGAACGGCGGGCGTGGCTGTTCACCCTGTGCGCCCACAAGCTGCTGTTCCTGATGCATGAGAATCAGGAGGAGGGCCTTAACGACCTGTACTGCTCGGCGGCACTGTATCGCATGTACCAGTTCATCGTCCGGTATGAGACCGACAACGGCCCCTTCCGGTTCACCCAGCGGCAGAAGGTAGCTTTCTTCCCCGGCACCTTTGACCCCTTTACCCTGTCACACAAGGCGCTGGCCTGCACCATCCGGGACATGGGGTACGAGGTGTTCCTGGCGGTGGACGAATTCTCCTGGTCGAAAAAGACCCAGCCCAGCCTGATCCGCCGCCGCATCGCCTCCATGTCGGTGGCCGACGAGTTCCATGTCCACCTGTTCCCCTACAACATCCCCGTCAATATCGCCACCCCCGGCGACCTGCGGCGGCTGAAGGATATGTTCGCCGGACGGGAGCTGTATCTCATCGTGGGCTCCGACGTGATCCACGGCGCGTCCTCCTACAAGGCGGCGCCCAGTCCCGACTCCGTCCACAGCATGAACCACATCGTGTTCCGCCGGGTCTCCGCCCTTCACGGCGAGGAGAAGGATGCGGACGCCGACGTGGGCATGATCACCGGCAAGGTGGTGCAGCTCCAGCTCCCCTCCCAGTTGGAGGACATCAGCTCCACCCGCATCCGGGAGAATATCGACATGAACCGGGATATCTCCCACCTGATCGACCCCATGGTGCAGGAGTATATCTATCAGCGGGGCCTCTATCTGCGGGAGCCCCAGTACAAGCCCCTGCTGTCCCCCGGCACGCTGCGCTTTGATGAGGCCGCGCCGGAGGCACCGCTGCTGGCGGAGCTGCAGGCCATCGGCATGCCGCCCGCCGCCGTCCAGGGCGTTCAGCGCCGGGGTGAGCGGATCATGACGCTGCGCAGCGGCGACGAGCTGCTGGCCGCCGCGTCCTTCGACCAGCGCCGCACCCGTGAGCTGCTGGCCCTGCTGGGCGACCCCGTGCGGGTCAACGACGTGCGCAACGCCGCCTCCGGCCGGCTGCTGTGCGTCACGGGCCTGTACGGCCGGGACGACGAGTCCCTGCAATTACTGCTGACACAGCTCTTTGCCCAGGCCATGGAACAGGACTGCCTGTGGGCGCTGTTCGCGGCGCTGGACGCTCCGGCCAGTCCCATGGCCGACGACCTGCTGCGCCAGCAGGGCCTGCGTCCGGTGCGGCCCGGCGATCCCTCGCTGCTGCTGGCGGACATGAGCGCCCCGGTGGTGTTCCTGCAGAATGTAGAGACTGCCATCAAGCCGCCCTTCAGCGGCGACAGCGCGGTGCTGTCCGCCATCCGGCAGGCCCGCCGCCGCTTCAAGTTGGGGCTGGTGGCCCTGTATCCCGGGCGGCTCATCTTCACCATCTCCTCGCAACTGGTGCTGCACCGGCTGGTGGAGAAGATCACCGCCCTGAACGGCGTGCCCATGACGCCCACCCAGCCCCGTGTGCTGGGCCCCTATATGTGCGTCCCCTTCGGCAAGCTGCTGCGGCGGGCCGCCATTCCCAACACCGTCACCAAGACCATCCACACCGACAAGGTGTTCGCCGCCGACCGGCGCACCCAGTGGATCCAGGCCTTCCCCGGCTACGCGCCGCTGGCCGACCAGATGCGGGTGGTGCACTCCTTCCGCCGCCCGGTGATCCTGGTGGACGATCAGCTCCACACCGGACGCCGCATCGGCGTGCTGGATCCCCTGGCGCGGGAGCAGCAGGTGGAGATCAAGGAGGTGCTGGTGGGCATCCTGTCCGGCCAGGGCCGGGATCTGGCCCAGCAACTGGGCCGGGATGTGGATTATGTGTATTTTGTGCCCAATCTGCGGGCATGGTATGTGGAGTCCACCCTGTACCCCTTTATCGGCGGCGATACGGTGGAGCACCCCGCTATGGAGCGCTCCGGCCTGCAGCCGTCGGTGAACCTGATATTGCCCTACGTCTATCCGGAGCATCTGCGCCAGTGCGGCGCCGACGCGGCCTATACCTTCTCCCGCACCTGTATCGAGAATACGCTGTATATCATCGAGGCGCTGGAGACCGCCTATCGCCGGGTCTATGCCCGCAGCCTGACGCTGCGGCGGCTCAGCGAGGCGGTGGTGCTGCCCCTGTGCCCGGACAAGGGGCGCATGAGCTATAACCCCGACGGCGCGGTGTCCGACTACCTCCGGGACGATCTGGAGACGCTGCGGCGGCTAGAGAACCTGTTCCGGTAAAAGGAGGAACCATCATGTATCAATATGAAGAAAACGGCCAATATTTCGTGTCCTGTCAGCCCCTGCCCCTGACGGCAGCGGAGAGCGCCCAGGGCCAGCCCATCTTCCTGTTCCGCCGCCCGCCGGAGAGCGGCCGCGCCGCCTTCTCCGCCGCGGCGCTCTCCCAACTGACGGCAGCGAAGGAGGACGTGTCCTGGCTGGACAGCCGCCGTATCGCCGTCACCCAGGCGCCGCCCATCGAGGCGGCGGAGTGGCTGAGCGGCGGCCTGCGGGCGGTGAACTTCGACCATCCCCGCTGGCGGGAGATGGCGGCATGGCGGCCCAAGCCGGGCAAAAAGCGCGTCCACATTCTGGCCATCGGCGATGTGGGCAGCACCATCGCCATGGGACTGAAGCTGCTGGGCGGCGATACGGTGTCCGCCATCGGCATCTGCGACATCAACGAGGCCGCCACCAAGCGCTGGGAGTTCGAGCTGAATCAGGTAACGCTGCCGTGGCAGTACGACACCATGCCTCCTGTGGAGATCGTGCCCCAGGAAAAGCTCTTCGACTGCGACGCGTTTCTGTTCGTGGCATCCAAGGGCATCCCCGCCGTGGGCAGCGGCGTGAAGGACGTGCGGATGGCCCAGTTCGAGGCCAACCGGGGACTGGTGGAGCTGTACGCCCGCAAGGCGCGGGAGGCGCAGTTTCAAGGTCTCTTCTGCGTGATCTCCGATCCGGTGGATCCCCTGTCCCGGGCGGCGCTGCTGGCCTCCAACCGGGACGAAAACGGCGTGTACGACGGCATGGGCCTGCTGCCCCAGCAGGTGCAGGGCTACGGCCTTGGCGTCATGAACGCCCGCGCCGCCTACTACGCCAGGAAGGAGGAGCGCTTCGCCTCCTTCCTGACGGAGGGCCGGGCCTTCGGCCCCCACGGCAGCGGACTGGTGATCGCCAACTCCATCGAGCACTATGATGACGCCCTGTCCCGTGAGCTGACGGAGCTGGCCCTGACGGCCAACCTGAAAATGCGGGAGCTGGGCTTCAAGCCCTATGTGGCGCCGGCGCTGTCCTCGGCGGCCATCAGCGTGCTGCTGACGCTGCGGGGCGAATGGCACTACGGCAGCGTATGTCTGGGTGATATCTTTATGGGTGTGAAGAACCGCTATACCCCCACGGGACTGGAGACGGAGGACATCCCGCTGCCGGACGGACTGTTCGCCCGGCTGACGGAGACCCAGGACATCCTGCGGGCCATTATTTGAGAAGGAGGCAGGCAACATGGAGCCTTTGCTGGTGATTTGTCCCCAGGCGGAGGAGAATCCCCGCCTTTCGGCGGTGCTGTCCCATGCCCTGGAGGGCCGCCCCCATGTAAAGGTGCAGCGCCCCGATGAACTGCATCCGGTGACGGGGCAGCGGGTGCTGTTCATCGTTTCGCTGCTGCACGGCGGCGTGAATCTGGGCTGGTACGCCATGCTGTCCGCCATCCGGCGGAACAGCCGCTTCTTTGACGGCTGCTGCGGCGCGGTGCTGGTGGACGGCGACGGTGAGCTGTACACCAAGTCCGCCGCCCGTGAGATCGTGTTTGCCGCCAATCAGGCGGGCTGCGCCTTCATGGGTGCGCCGCTGGTGGAGGCCACCGGGTCGCTGGAGAATTTCCACATCCGGGCCATGCTGCGGCACACGGACTATCTGGGTGCCTACACCGCCTGCGCCCGTGAGCTGGTGGACCGCCTGCTGGCGGATACGCCGCCGGTGCGGCAGCACCCCCATCTGATGGTGCTGCACGCCTCCAACCGCAAGACCTCCAACACCATCGCCCTGTGGGAGCGGATGGCGCCCCGGCTGGAGGGCCGGGTGGACGCCCAGGTGGTGAGCCTGCGGAACGGCACGGTGGCCGACTGCAACGGCTGCGAGTTCCGCACCTGCCTCCACTTCGGCGAGGAGGGACGGTGCTTCTACGGCGGCGTCATCGTGGACGAGGTGTACCCCGCCATCGGCCACGCCGACGGCGTGCTGTGGCTGTGCCCCAACTATAACGACGCCCTGGCCGCCAACCTGACGGCCTGCATCAACCGGCTGACGGCGTTGTTCCGCACCACGCCCTTCTACGACAAGGATCTGTACGCCATCATCGTGTCCGGCTACTCCGGCGGCGACATCGTGGCCCAGCAGTTGATCTCGGCCCTGTGCATGAACAAGGCCTTCCGCCTGCCGCCCCGGTTCTGCATGCTGGAGACGGCCAACGACGCC